>CAMGFM010000091.1 GCA_946055365.1 uncultured Prevotella sp.
ACAAAATCAGCACTTTTCTGTTGCAAAATTGGCTCTTTAGCAACAATAGAGTGCCGCTTGGCTATAATAGAGTGCCGCTTGGCTATAATAGAGTGCCACTTGGCAAAAGGGAAGACGGCTGTTGGTCATAAAAAAAGACTGTACTGGCATCATCTGAATACATTTGCCATGCGCCATTCACGCAGAAATACACTTAAACCCAAACGGTCATTAGGACGTTATGCGCAAACAAACTTTTTCTTTTTGGCATCTGTTTTCCCGTTTTTTCTGCTATAATAAAACCTCATTGCAACCTCAAAACAGAAAAGCATCTGTGCAAGAATAGAAGTTATTATCACCATAATGTCCTAATGACCTATTTTGGCTAAAAAAAAGACACACACGATTAAGCGTGTGTTACCAACTGCCTTTGTAAAAACACCGCCACGACAGACACACACTCACGGGTAAAGAGGCGCAAGGTGTCGTGAAGACACGTCAACGTGAGCCACATAATAACAGACATGCCTTTCACTCATGCCATAATGCAGGCATAAGTGAAAGGCATGACAAGCGCAACTGTAAGTGCGGGCTTTTCAGCCTCTGTCAACACGGACTTGCGCTACTGTCCGTCATCACACATGTGCCACTAAAAGCACGTGTCCATGCACGCTCAAACGCACATTGCCACGCACTATACGCCGAGATCCTCATCAGCGACATTCTCTTCGCCATCATCAACCACGCCCTCCGCCTGGCTGCCGCCGGGGTTCTCGTCAAAGACACGCGTGTCCTTGGTTATGCTTACCGCTCCCGCGTCGGATATTCTTATCAGCAACGGCTCATAAAGGTCGCTTGCCTTGTCTGGCGAGCCTATGCTTGCCACAAACAGGAGATCCTTGCCGTCGGCAGAGTCAAAGAACACGCCGAGGAAAGCCCCGTCTGACACATTATCACTGACAAGGCTGATAAAGTCACGCCTGCTAAACTCGCGGCTGAAGAACATGCTGCCGTCAGCGCGCTGTATGGTGACACGGGCGCGGTTGTCATAATATGCGTGCGACTGCTCGTCATGCACGAGCTTGAGCGACTTGTCGGCCTCGCGCACTGTCTCCACATGACATTTCTGACCCATCCACGACACGTCCACCGCGCGCTCCAGCGTCTCCATGGCAAGCGGGCCTTTTGAAACCTTGCTCTCCACTTGTTTTTTGACGATTATCTCGGTGGTCGCCGGCTGCTTCTTGCATGACCCCAAGAGCGTGACGGCAGCGAGTCCTGCGCACAGGACGGCAAGGACGGGGTGTCCAATGACGTAAAATCTGAGGTTTTTCATATCGGCAAAGGTAATGAAAAAAAAGGCAACAGCGACACTCTTCACACATTTTTCGTGTTTTGGAATGTGCTTTTTCAAATTTATCGCTCATTGCGGCATAGATATGCGCCAAAATTAGTACATTTGCAATGACCCTCCGCACACCTCATGCACGACATGACTTCACGCCACGCCTGCAAGACGGCACAACATGCCCTGCAAGACGGCACGCCACGCCTGCAAGACACCACGACGGCACTTGCACACCTGCTCGCGTAAGGCACGACAGCGGAGAGAGATGACCATGCAGTCACACGTTAAATACAACAAAATGTACACAAGACTTCTGTTATTGGCTGCTGCCATTGCCGCCGCAGCCTCACTGACGGGATGCGCCGACAAGCCAGACGCTCCGACAGCGGCACATAGCCCCAAGCAAAGGGCAAAGACCGACAGCCTGCAATATGTGCTGACGCGACTGCGCAAGTGCAGCAGACTCTACAGCACCGAATATCACGTTCACAAGGTGGTGACCCACGCCGACCGACTGAGGCTCAGGGGCAAGGTGCTGGGCAAGGAATATGACAAGGAGATGCCTCTGGGCGAAAGAAAGGTGGCCATACCCATAGACGCAACGGTAAAGGCCTACGTGGATCTCGCACAGCTCACGGAGCAGAGTGTCCTGCGCGACTCCAACACCATCACCATCACACTGCCAGACCCCGTCATCACGCTCACCTCAAGCAGGATCGACCACGACGACATTAAGGACTATGTGCCTGTGACACGCCGCCGATTTTCTGACGAGGAGCTTGCCGACTATGAGGCGCAGGGACGCAAGGCCATAATGGACGACATGGCCAAGAGCGACATACTCGAGTCGGCACGGCGCAGCGCAGCCATGACCATCATACCCATGCTTGTGCAGGCGGGATATGAGGAACGGCACATCACAGTGACCTTCAGGAACGGCCTCAACCAAGACGACCTGACGCGATTGACAATAACCAAGACCTTAGAACATGCAAAAGAACATCATTAAGCTGCTTCTGGGCGTGACCGTGACGGCCGTGGCGGTGACCGTGGCGGTGATGACGCTGAGAAAGGCCACCGTGGAAGTGATAGACTCTGCCGCAACGGTGGAGACGGTCACCGACAAGGCCATAGACATAACACCCACTGTCATCAAGTCTATTGAAGACATAGGCGAATGGGCTTTTCTCGAAATAGACAATGAGGAGATAGTCGACACGGTGAGGCACGGCTTCTTCTCAGACGACCGACTCGTGCGCATATACTACGGCACAGTGCGCATAGGCATCAACCTCAAGGAGACTCACGAGGGATGGATGGCCGTGGAAAACGACACGCTGAAGGCCCGGCTGCCAAAGGTGAGGCTGCTCGACAACAACTTCATTGACGAGACTCGCACCAAGGCTTTCATAGAGACGGGCAAATGGAGCCACCAAGACCGCAAGGCTCTTTATGACAGGGCGGTGGCGAAGATGAAGAAAAGGTGTCTCACCAAGGAAAACTACAAGGCCGCGCAGGACAATGCCATAGAACAGTTCACTGCAATGCTGCACGCCATAGGCTATGACAAGGTGCAGGTGGAGGTGGAACGCTGACTTGAGTATCACGTCTGCCACTCACACACGCAGACGGGCGGCATCTGTCACGCCTTGCATGGCGGCAACGACGACGACCAAGCCCATGACACGGACACAACGGCACGCCGCAGCACCGCCAACAACGGCCTGCACACACGACACGGCCGCTCGCACACGGCAGGACACCGCACGCGCGGCATCACATAAGACGCTTTACACACTATGAAACAGAATATTGTCATATCCGAGAACATCACAAGCGACCTGTCAAACGCCATCAATGGCTGCAAACACGACAGGGTGTTTGTGCTTACCGACCATAACACACGCGAGAAATGCTGGGGCAGAATCAAAGACTGCCCGGCTCTGAGGGACGCGATGCTCATAAGGATACCGCCGGGCGACGACAACAAGACCATAGACACGCTATCTATGGTGTGGAGCAGGCTGGGAGAGCATGGGGCAACACGTCACTCGTGCATGATAAACCTCGGCGGAGGCATGGTGACTGACCTCGGAGGCATGGCGGCAGCCACATTCAAGAGGGGCATAAACTTCATTAACGTTCCCACAACACTGCTCGCCATGACCGACGCATCGACAGGCGGCAAGACCGGTGTCAACTTCAACGGACTCAAAAACGAGGTGGGGGTGTTTGCCGACAGCCACTGCACAATCATCGACACGGCCTTTCTCGCCACTCTCGACGACAGGGAGCTGAGGTCGGGCTACGCCGAAATGCTCAAACACTCACTGCTGAAGGACAGGGAGACGTGGGCTGAACTCATGAACTATGACCTCGCTCACCCTGACCTGCACATGCTGAGGGGCATGGTGGCAAAATCAATAGAGGTGAAAAGGCTCGTGGTGGAGCAGGACCCGCTGGAACGCGGACTGCGCAAGGCTCTGAACCTCGGACACACCATTGGACACGCCGTCGAGTCGCTCGCCATGAGACGGGGCAGACCCTTGCCACACGGCTATGCCGTGGCCTATGGACTGGCGGGCGAACTCTACATGAGCGCAAGGCTCGCAGGACTGCACACAAACGTCATGCACCAGACGGCAAGGTATATAAGCGACTACTACGGCAGGGCAGACATCACTTGCAATGATTATGACGAGCTGCTGGAACTGATGTCTCACGACAAGAAAAACATCGCAGGCTCAACACGATTTACGCTGCTGGGCGACATAGGCGACATCAGGATAGACCAGACTGCCTGCCGGGAGGACATCATGGAGGCCCTTGACTTTATGAGAGAGGGATGACGGGGCGCACACATGCACCTTTTATTATATATGTGCAATCCCCAATGCAAGGCCGCAGACGGGCTGCCGACACGCCAAACGGGGTCTTGTGTCTCGCCAATGCAGGCAGACAAGCACGCCATGCAAGCCCCTAAGCAAGGCCGCAGACGGGCTAAACGGATTATCGCACAGTGAACAATACCGACCATTATACAGTGATAACTTAACAAACGAAACGCTATGGACATAGAAAAAGTAAAACATATAATGCTCAAGCATGACGGGCTGTCAAACACGCTCGGCATGGAATTTATGTCAACGCCCGATCCCGACACCTGCGCGGCGCGCATGAAGGTGGACGAGAGAAACAGGCAGGTGTTTGGATTTCTAAGCGGCGGAGCCACACTGGCACTTGCCGAAAACCTCACGGGCGTAGGCTCGGTGGCTCTATGCCCCAACCGCATCTGCGTGGGCATCAACGTGAGCGCAAACCACGTGAAGGCGGTGCTTGAGGGCGACACGGTGACAGCCACGGCAAGGATTCTGCACAAGGGAAAGACGCTGCACGTGTGGCATGTGGAGATACGCAACGAGGCAAACGAGATTATCTCTACGGTGCAGATAACCAATTTCATAATGAAATGCGCCGCCCGCGGTGACAAGCACACCACTGTGCAGGACATCGACGACAACGACAGGGACAAATAAGGCAAGCAAGGACAAGACAACAGACAACCAGTGACAGGCAAAGTGGCTCTTTGGCAACAAGAAAGTGGCTCTTTGGCTCGTGCAAAGAGCCACTTGGCTGTCACAGAGTGCCACTTCACAAACGTCATGGCCACATCAGCGCAGCCCATAGGCACAGACGGGACCAAGCAAAGGACTGTCTACGCCTCATCGGCATAGCCTGCCACGCTTGCTCGGCACAATGTGACATGACCTTTTTGTGTCACACAGACGAGTGTCTGTGTGACATACATGCCGCCATGTGGCATGTACACTCATAGAGGCACACGCCTGCCTGCCACATAACAATAATTGCAATCAAACAGAAATGACAGACATAGGACCAAAGGACAGCGACTTGGAGACGGAAGGGAGCATTGTCTATTACAGACTGCCACACGCCAACGACATCTTCCGCAACACAAGGCACTGCGAGCCGCTGACGCTCGCCAGCGTGGCAGAACTCAACGGACGGGAGGGCTTTGTGATAGCACCATTCATGACTGGAGGCGACTGTCCCGTGCTGCTGCTCGAGACAGAATGGACAAAGATGAGCCTGGAGGAGCTTGAGCAGGAGGCACACCGCGCTGACAGCAATGACAACGGCTCTGCCCGCAGCCACGAGGCCACACCCAAAGACAGCACACAAGGCCGCGAGGAAGAAAGGAGCATGTATGGAGAGGTATTCCGCAGGTTTCACTCCACGCTGTGCGAGGGACAGTTTGACAAAATAGTGCTGTCGCGCAAGACAACACTGACACCCAAAGGCCGCCTGTCGCCACTGAAGCTGTTTGCAAAGGCATGTCGCAGACACCCCGATACATTCGTGACACTATTCTGCACACGCCACAGCGGCATGTGGCTTGTCGCCACTCCCGAAACGCTCATCGAGGGACAGGCAGGCGACATGCACACGATGGCTCTTGCAGGGACGATGAGGGCAGACTGCCTCATGACACACACGGCGCAA
>CAMGFM010000092.1 GCA_946055365.1 uncultured Prevotella sp.
CTTTTCCAGTCCCGTGACAGTGATGATGGCAGGACTGTTTGTGGTGGGCGGAGCCATTCTTCAGACAGGCCTTGCCAAGATGGCAAGCCGCAAGATAATGAGTCTTGCAGGCGGCAACGACACTGTGCTGTTCATGCTCATCATCCTTGTAACCGCCGTCATTGGCGCGTTTGTCAGCAACACCGGCACCGTGGCTCTCATGATGCCCATCGTAGTTTCCATGGCGGCAGAGTCGCGCAAGAGCGCATCGCCCTATCTCATGCCACTGGCGTTTGCCAGCAGCATGGGAGGCATGCTCACACTCATAGGCACGCCTCCTAACCTCGTCATAGACGAAGCCCTGCGCGAAAACGGACATGAGGGGCTGTCGTTTTTCTCGTTTCTGCCTGCCGGCCTGCTGTGTCTCGTGACTGGCACGGTGGTCATGCTGCCGCTCAGCCGCATGTTGCTCGGCAAGAAAAAGGACGGTGCAGACGGACACAAGGGCAAGACTCTCGACACTCTGGTGGCAGAATACAGGCTCAACAGCGGTGTCAGGGCCTACCGTGTGGGCGCGCAGAGCAAGGCAGCGGGCAAGACCGTGGCGCAACTGGACACCAGGGCGCGGCATGGCATAAATATTCTCGAGATACGCAGCGAGTCGTCAGGACATGGCGGCATAATACGCAGCGTGAACCAGTCCATGCCCACTCCCGACACCATGATTGCCGCAGGCGACATAGTCTACATGCAGGGCGCAGAGGCTCAACTGGCAACCTTTGCATCGGATATGGGCATGGAGGAGAGGCAGTCCTCACACTTCGACTTCTATGACATAGGCATAGCGGAGATAATCATCATGCCCGACTCAAGGCTTGCCGGCATGGCACTGCGCGAATGTGGCTTCAGGGAACGCTTTGGCATAAATATCCTCGGCATAAAGCGAGGCAAGGAGTATATCACAGACGGACTGACCGACAAGAAACTCAAGGGCGGTGACATTCTGCTTGTGCAAGGCACATGGGACAATATAGCCAAAGCGCGCAAAGAGGATGCCGACTGGCTGCTGATAGGCGAGCCAAATGAGATGGCAGAGAGAGTGACGCTCGACTACAAGTCGCCGCTTGCCGCCGTGATAATGACGGCAATGGTGGCGGTCATGGCCATAGAGCTTATACCCATCGCCCCAGTGACCGCCGTGAGCGCGGCAGCGGTGATAATGGTGCTAGCAGGATGCTTTCGCAGCGTGGACGCAGCCTATCGCACTGTCAACTGGGAGAGCATCATACTCATAGCTGCCATGATGCCCATGGCCACGGCGTTGGAGAAGACGGGCATATCGGCACTTGTCAGCAACTCGCTCGTGAGCCTGCTCGGCAACATGGGCCCCACGGCACTGCTCGGAGGCTTATATCTCACCACATCACTGCTCACGATGTTCATCAGCAACACTGCCACAGCCGTGCTTATGGCTCCCATCGCCATGAGTGCCTCTGCCTCGCTCGGCGTAAGCCCGGTGCCGATGCTCATGGCGGTCACTCTCGGCGCAAGCATGTGCTTTGCGTCTCCCTTTTCAACGCCTCCCAACGCTCTCGTAATGCAGGCTGGCAGCTATTCGTTTGCCGATTATGTGAAGGTGGGGCTGCCCTTGCAGATTGTCATGGGCATTGTCATGACGCTGGCACTGCCACTGCTCTATGACTTTTGACCCATTACAATGAACGACAACGCCTGTCACGGCAAGGCACAAAAGACACGCCGTGACACTGGCACAGGCTCTCACGACACTTGCATAGGCATCCTGCCTTACGTGCATTTAAAAATTAATAACACAAATCAGTCACTATAAAATTTGCTACTTCCGAGATAATTATCTAAATTTGCAGACCATGCAGTAACCAAAAAGCACTACTTTATGAGACAGCTGAAAATTACACAATCCATAACCAATCGGGAGAACGCCTCTCTTGACAGATACCTTCAGGAGATATGCCATGAAGAAATGGTGTCTGCCGAAGAAGAGGTAGAGCTGGCGCGTCGCATAAAGAATGGCGACCAAAAAGCTCTGGAAAGACTAATAAAAGCCAACCTACGTTTCGTGGTTTCTGTCGCAAAACAATACCAAAACCAGGGCCTGAGCCTGCCCGACCTCATCAACGAGGGCAATATCGGACTGCTGAAAGCCGCGCAAAAGTTTGACGAGACACGCGGCTTCAAGTTCATTTCCTACGCCGTGTGGTGGATAAGGCAAAGCATCATGCAGGCCATTGCCGAGCAGAGCCGCGCCGTGAGACTCCCGCTAAATCAGGTGAGCAGCGTCAACAAAATCAGACGGGCATTCAGCCAGTTTGAACAGGAGTTTGAGCGCGCGCCAAGCATCGCAGAGCTTGCCGACAAGGCCGACATGGAGCAGGGCAAGATTGAAGACGCTCTCAAGGCAAACACACGACAGGTGTCCGTGGACGCTCCCGTCAGCGACGGAGACAACACGAGCCTGCTCGATTTCATGCCCGGCGACCCCAATCATGCCACTGACAACCATCTGCTGATGGAGTCGCTGAGAGACGAGATAGCCTCGGCTCTACAGATACTCGATGAAAGGGAGAGATTTGTGGTGGAATCGTTCTACGGAATAGGACAGCCAGAAAGCACAATGGAGGAGATAGGCAAACGATATGGGCTCACGAGGGAAAGAGTGAGGCAGATAAGGGAAAAGGCAATACGCAAACTGAAAAAATACACCAAAAACAAGGCTCTCAAAAGCTATCTTGGCAGATAACACACGCAGAGACGCACGCCACAAGGACATGCTGCCGCAACACCTCTCCAAAAGATTCACAAGAAAAAAAGAAACAAAACCAATCTCAACAACGACAATGAAGCTGAAACACTACATTGCACTTATTGCCATAATGCTGCCTTACGTCATGTTTGCGGCACATAAGAAGACCCCTCTGTTCATGTTTGGCATAGCAACATCCTTTAATGACTCTACCGTCTACATCACGGAGATACAGCAAACGGAGGGATGGCTGGAGGAAAAGACGGGATTTCTATACAGCAGGGACAACTATTCCTACCAGCTGCGTGACAATCTCAAGGCCGCAGGCGTGGACTATCCCACTTGCGTGACTGTTTTTGCAAAGAAACGCAAGGATATAGAGAAGAAATATGTGGCGATGAAAAAGAATTTCATCACTAAACGAGGCTACAGTGCCAAATTTCTCTCTACTTCTGACTTCTCCTACACTGTGCTGACGCCCGATGAGGACACACAATATAAGGACAAGGCAAAGAAAGTCAAGAAAACAAAGAAAAAGAAGGCTGCAAAGGAAGGGGAATAAGCCAAGGACGGAAAACCACGCTGGCATAATCTTGATGCAATACCGTCTGTTTCTCCTGCACTGCACATTATATAGCTGCGCTGCACCTTATATATTTATACGGCATCTTATATATATAATGAGAGAACACTGTTTTGTATAATGACAGAATACGATCTTACATCACACCAATGCGGCAGACAATATGCCTTTTGCATAGCCGGACACATCATAAATGTCGTCTTTTCTGAGGAAAACAGAAAGGACGACATTTTTCTGTTGCCCTCTTTCCGTCCATTCTTGCTGCATGACAATGACAAGAGTGACAACAGCACAATCCAGTCCCCATTCATTGATGCGGAGAAAGCCTCTTTCCAGCCATCCATGCCACACGACAAGGACAACAGTGACGGCTGCGCCCCACATCATCCTACCCTTGACGTGAGGAAACCGCTCTTCACGCTCACCGTAAATGACGGACAGGACGCTGACGGAGGCACGGAATACTGTGTATATGCCGACGGCAGCGACAGGACAGCGGCCATGCCCGACGGCTCATACAACATAGAGCACGGCAAAGTCTATGTCTACGTTACTCCCCTGCACATAAACATCCGCATAGCCGACACACAAGGGCATGTAATATGCAGGCTGCGCTCCACAAGAGACTTCACCCGCTCCGCATGTCTGCTCTACGGCAACGACTATAACACGAGGAGTCTCGGGCTGAACGATGCCGTGATGATGATGATGACATTCAGAGGGAGCTATTATGACACTGCCATCATACATGCAGCAGCCGTGAAAAAGGGAAATGCGGCGTATGCGTTCATCGGGCGCAGCGGCATAGGCAAAAGCACGCACGCAAGGATGTGGACAGAACACATTGACGGCGCACACCTGCTCAATGACGACAGCCCGATAGTGAGAATCGTCGACGGAAAGGCCATAGTCTACGGCAGCCCGTGGAGCGGCAAGACTCCATGCTACCGCAATGAGAGCGCACAGCTGCACGCCATGGCAGAGATAGTGAGGGACAGCGACAACCACGTCACACGTCTGTCACCGTCAGTGTCATTCGCACGCCTGGTATCGGCCTGCTCCACCCTGCCGTGTGTAGCCTCTGTCCACCGCAACACCACAAGTATAATCATGAAACTGGTCACAACACTTGGCGGCATATATGCCATGCACTGCCTGCCTGACGCAGAGGCGGCAACTGTGGCACACTCTGGGATGACACAAAAAGGCTGATGCCACTCGCTTCACCGCTTGTGACACCAGCCTTTTTCTTCTTTTTTTATCCCCAACAGGCTATATGCAAAGCCTGCAAGCAAAACGTCGTGTCTCCCAAAGTCAGTATTTCAGCACCTTGGCAGCCACATTCTTAAACTGCGGCATGGCCTTGCCTATAGATGCACCTATGTATGTGGGGTCACAGACTACGTATTTCTTGCCGTTTACCATAACATAGTCGCCCTGAACATTGTCGTTGAAACACACGGCAGTGGCTATGTGCTGCGGATAGTCAAGCAACACGACATCAAGACCCAGCAAACGGCGTATGAGATAGGAATAAAGCACGGAGCGATCCTCACAGTCGCAGTAGGGATAATAGAAGAGTTCTTCCACAAAGAACGGCTTTTCATAGCCAAACTGCTCCTGATCGGTGGCATACTCAAATCCTGTCTGCACAAAATTGATGAGTATGTTGGCAGCGTCAGTCTCGCTCTTGCCCTCTATGGCCTTGCGGAGCGTGGCAAGGAGCTTGTTCTCCACATAAGGATTGACCTTTGCCCTGGTGTAGACGCTGAAATCACACTGCGGCATGTCCTTATAGAAAGACATCAGCGACTTTGGCACATCCAGCGTTACACTCACCGTGCCGGCTTTGTTGGTGTGTTTGGAGCTGACCATGCCGTCGTTGAGCAGCAACGGCGTGTTCATATACATGGACACCTGATTACGTGACTTGGACGACTCCTTTTCACACATATAGAAACTGCCTGAATTAGTCGTACTCATGTTGTAATACCTGAGTCCGCCTTTCTCGATATACGGACGTGCGTATATCATACAATCAACTGCCACAAACAGCATCATCCCGTCACGTCTACAGTTCATCGCCATATTGACTTTGTAGCCGCGTTCGGTCAAAAGAAAATGCTGCATGACCACACTTGAGTTGGCATCACCTGAACAGAGCGCGTCGCTTATGCCCTTAATGAGCATCACTTCTGCCCAGTCGTTAAGCCCAAGTGACTTTCTCGTCTTGGAAATCTCGTCAATAAGTGTGTGATAGTCAGCCCCACTCATTGAGGCATAGTTGTCAGCCACTGCGTTTTCGCTGATGTTTCTCATCTTGCAAGTGCCTTTCAGAGCCTTGTCAAAATACAGTTTCGTGCCACAATACAGCACCTCCACCTTGTCTGACGACGGTGTTGATGGCTTTACCGCAGGAACGGCAGGCGTAGAGGGCATTTCTGTCGGATCTTCAGTAGCCACCGGGCATACAGGAATCGTGGGCTTGGCAGGAGTC
>CAMGFM010000093.1 GCA_946055365.1 uncultured Prevotella sp.
TGCGCTTCGCGCCAAGTCCAACAGGACCTTTGCACATCGGTGGTGTGCGTACAGCTTTGTATAATTATCTTTTCGCGCGCAAGCATGGCGGCGAACTGGTGTTCCGCATTGAGGACACCGACTTCAAGCGTTATGTCCCGGAAGCAGAATCATATATCATAGAGTCGTTCCGCTGGCTCGGCATCAAGTTTGACGAGGGCGTGTCCTTCGGCGGACAGCACGGCCCCTATCGCCAGAGCGAGCGCAGGCACATCTACAAGCAGTATGTCGACCGCCTGCTTGAGGATGGCAAGGCCTACATAGCCTTTGACACTCCCGAGGAGCTGGATGCAAGGCGCGCGGAGACAGACAATTTCCAGTATGATGCCAGCACACGCATGCAGATGGTCAATTCGCTCACCCTCACAAAGGACGAGGTGGAGAGGCGCATCGCCGACGGGCAGCAGTATGTGGTGCGTTTCAAGGTAGAACCGGGCATCAGCGTGAGGATAGACGACATGATACGCGGCGAGGTGGTCATCAAGAGCGACATACTCGACGACAAGGTGCTTTACAAGAGCGACCATGACCTGCCCACCTATCACCTTGCCAACATCGTCGACGACCATCTCATGGAGATAAGCCATGTGATACGTGGCGAGGAGTGGCTGCCGAGCGCGCCGCTGCACGTGTTGCTCTACCGCGCGTTTGGCTGGGAAGACACCATGCCGCAGTTTGCGCACCTGCCGTTGCTCCTCAAGCCCGAGGGCAAGGGCAAGCTGTCCAAGAGAGACGGCGACAGGCTCGGCTTTCCCGTCTTTCCGCTTGAGTGGCACGACCCCAAGTCGGGCGGCGTGTCGGCTGGCTTCCGCGAGATGGGCTATTTCCCCGAGGCCGTCATCAACTTCCTTGCCCTGCTGGGCTGGAATCCGGGCGTAGAGCAGGAGATATTCTCGCTCGAGGAGCTTGTTGAGCTGTTTGACATAAAGAAATGCTCCAAGGCAGGGGCGCGCTTTGACTATCAGAAAGGCATCTGGTTCAACCACGAGTACATCCTCTCCAAGAGCAGTGAGGAGATAGCAAGGCTCTTTGCCCCTATTGTCGCCAACAATGGCGTGGACGAGTCCATGGAGCGCATCACGCAGGTGGTGGCCATGATGAAAGACCGCGTCAACTTTGTTAAGGAGCTGTGGGATCTCTGCTCTTTCTTCTTCATCGCGCCGCTTGAGTATGACGCAAAGACCGTGAAAAAACGCTGGAAAGCCGACTCTTGCGAGGTGATGAGTGAGCTCTGCGACGTGCTGGAGGGCATAGACGACTTCAGCATAGAGGGACAGGAGCCTGTCGTAATGCAGTGGGTGGCAGACAAAGGCTACAAGCTCGGCGACGTGATGAACGCCTTTCGTCTCGCCCTTGTGGGCATCGGCAAGGGTCCGGGCATGTTTGACATATCTGCATTCCTCGGCAAGCAGGAGACCATAGCGCGCTTGCGCCGTGCCATAGAGGTGCTTGGCTCTCAGCAGTGACATATATATAATAATGTATAACGTATAATTCATAGTCTGCGATTTGTAGATTGTGGCCTGCAATGGGGCTTGCGGCATAGCCTTGCAGCGTGCGGCACGCCGTGGCAGCCCCATTGCAGACAGCTGTTGTGGCGGCCTGCAATGCCCCGTGTGTCAATGGTGTTGACACATGTGGCGCGTCTCTCATGGCAGGTTGACATGCCAGCGTCTCAGGCTATAGGTCAATGACTCTCTATTCTGATATTGTGTACAACGTAGTAATTTACATATACCTTGCGGGAGTGGCAGTGGCAAGCCTCTTTAGCGACAAGGTCAGGAAGATGTGGCGCGGCGAGCGCGATGCGCTTAAGGTCTTGAGGGATAAGGTAGACCCTGAAGCCCGGTATGTGTGGTTTCATGCCGCCTCTCTTGGCGAGTTTGAGCAGGGTCGCCCGCTCATGGAGCTGCTGCGCGAGACACATCCCGAATACAAGATACTGCTTACGTTCTTCTCACCCTCGGGCTACGAAGTGCGCAAGGACTATCAGGGTGCCGACATCGTGTGCTATCTGCCCCTTGACACCATACGCAATGCGCGCCGTTTCCTGCGTGCCGTGCGTCCGGTGATGGCTTTCTTCATCAAGTATGAGTTTTGGTATAACTATTTCCACATACTGCGCCACCGTGGCGTGCCAATATACAGTGTGTCGAGCATCTTCCGCAAGGATCAGGTGTTCTTCCGCTGGTATGGCAAGGCTTACGGCAAGGTGCTGCGCTGCGTCAGCAGGTTCTTCGTGCAGAACGAGGAGAGCCGCCAGTTGCTCGGCAGCATAGGCATAGACAGCGTGGAGGTAGTGGGAGACACCCGTTTTGACCGAGTTTTGCAGATACGCGATGCGGCAAAGAGCCTGCCCATAGTGGAGGCGTTTCGCAATGGCAATCCCGGAGGCCCGTCAAAGATATTCGTGGCAGGCTCTTCGTGGGGGCCCGACGAGGACATCTTCATACGCTATTTCAACGAGCGCAAGGACTGGCGTGTCATCATAGCTCCGCATGTCATTGGCGAGGAACATTTGCAGCAGATATTGTCCAAGCTCAAGCGCAAGGCGGTGCGCTACACCATGACCACTCCCGATGAGGCCGCCGCTGCCGACTGTCTCATAATAGACTGTTTTGGCCTGCTCTCTTCTGTCTACAGCTATGGCAGGGTGGCCTATGTGGGCGGAGGCTTCGGCGTGGGCATACACAATGTGCTTGAGGCTGCGGTGTGGAGCGTCCCCGTGTTCTTCGGGCCTAACAACAAGCGTTTCCAAGAGGCACAATGGCTGTTGCAGGCAGAGGGTGGCTTTGAGATAGACGGCTATGAGGCGTTTGCGGCTGTCATGGACAGGCTTTGCGACAGCCCTGCGCTTATAGAAAAGCACGGCACGCAGGCCGGCAGGGTGGTAGGGCAGCACACCGGGGCCACACGCCGTGTCATGGACAGCTGCTTCCCGCGGCACCGATGATGCCCTTGCTGCATACAAACATAACAAGAAAATAACTATAAATAAACTTTGTCCACCTGCTTACTAAAAAGGCGGCTACGACAGAGGCTGCACTTCTGATGTGGAAGTGGCCCCTTTGTCGTAGCCGCCTTTGTTTTCTGCACGTGTTATGTTGCTCATCTGCCGTTGCCGCAAGGCGTAAGCACAAACACCTTTGTCTCGTGTGGCATGACGTTGCCTTTCCATTTGCCTGCCTTGCGCAGTATGTCACGATGCTCCCACACGTCGCGCACGTTATATTTGCCGTTCAGGCCGAGCTGTGCGAACACCGTCTCTATCTTCACGTTGCTGTCTGAGTGGTTGAGAATGGCTATGGCATGTCTGTCGCCGCTGAGTTTGCGCACGTATATCTGGTGGCTGTCAGTGCATACCACCCTTTCGGCAGGCGAGGCGAGCCTGTCCTGGTTGATGGCGATGACCTCACGGTTGAGCAAGATGCGCCTGTCAGTGTCCGAGAGCTTGCGTATGTCATTGGTCATGGCCAGTGGCGAGGCGAGCATGCACCACATGCTCATTTGCGTCTGATACTCTGTGTCGTTGCAACCCACTCCCCCGAGGTCTGCCGACGGGCCGCTCTTGCCGTAGAGTCCCACCACGAGCATGTCCATGTCGGGCCATTGTCCGTGACGGGTGTGCTTGGCGAGCGGTGCGGTGATGTTGATGATGTCGAGTATGCCCATGCCGCCCTGATGCACAATGTCCTTCCACATGTCGCGCACGTCATAGGACACGCGCCACAGCTGTCCGCCCGACTCCTCGCACCACTCTTCCGCATTGCGCTGTCCCCATTCGCACACGCCGAGAACGATGTCCCTGCCCGACTTTGACAGTGCGTCGGCCATAGCCTTGTATCTCTGTCTTGCCGTGGCACTGTCTTCAGGTGCGTTACAGTAGTCATATTTGAGATAGTCTATGCCCCAGGAGGCAAAGGTGCGCGCGTCCTGCTCCTCAAAGCCGAGGCTTGCCGTCATGCCAGCGCAGGTGAGTTGTGCCGCGTCGGAATATATGCCGAGCTTCATGCCCTTGGAGTGTACGTAGTCGGCAAGAGCCTTGATGCCATGTGGAAATTTCACGGGGTCGGGTATGATGTTGTTTTGGCAGTCTCGGCCTCCCTGCCACATGTCGTCGATGAATATATAGTTGTAGCCTGCCTCCACAAATCCGTTTTCTGCCATAGCGTCCACCATCTGCCTTATCAGCTCGTCGGATATGTCGCCCTTAAAGAGGTTCCATGTCATCCAGCCCATTGGCGGTGTGGGTGCGAGGAGATTGCGGGGCGTTGTCGTGGCTGTGGCGTGTGCGTCTGCGACGGCTGCTCGTGACTCTGTTACGGGTATGTTGGCTGTCGCGGCGGCCTCAATGTGGCACGGCGTGTGCATCAAGGCCATAGCCGCTATAAGGGGTCTGGTCTTTGCAATGAGTGATGCAAGGTCTTGATGTTTCATAATGATATTCTTATGATTAGAAAAAAAGTTTTTTTAGATTGTCATGCACGGTTGGCATGGGCTTTATGGTCACTGTGTAATGATGTGACTGTATTGCAAAGATAGTGCATATCGGGCAAATTACAAAATAAGCTCGTTTCGTTTTTGTTCCCGAATTGAAGTCTGTCTTATAAAAGGTGGTGACAGTGTTAAGCTGTGCGTTGTTTGCGGTGTGCAGAAGTGGCACTTTTACAATTGGAAAGAGCCACTTTATAAAAGGCAAGTGACACTCCACGTTTCCCAAGTGCCACTTCTCAAAAAAAGACAAGACAGTGCCGTTCTTTAAACTGCTCTATTTGCTTTGTTTCTTGCCCGATTTTTGCTATCTTTGTCGCAAGATAGGCTGCACCTCGGTAATAGAAACGAGTTTCATTACGCTCGGTTTGCACTATCTTTGCGACATATAATACTCTGCGGATGAGGCTCACGTAACGCCACATGGCATGTGTGAGGCGACGAGGCTGCGGACTTGCAACATTTGATAATATGAATAGCAGACAAAACTTCAAATTTGAGATATGCGCCAATGGCGTTGAGAGCTGCGTTGCCGCACAGGAGGGGGGCGCAGACCGTGTAGAACTGTGCGCAGGCATACCCGAGGGTGGCACCACGCCGTCTTATGGAGAGATAAAGGTGGCACGCCGACTCTTGCACTCCACACGCCTGCACGTCATAATACGTCCGCGTGGCGGCGACTTCGTTTACAGCGAGCTTGAGGCAGAGCGTATGCTTGAGGATATTGCTGTGTGCCGCCAGCTGGGCGTGGACGGCGTGGTGTTCGGATGCCTCAATGCCGACGGCACGGTTGACGAGACGCTGTGCCGCCGTCTGCTTGACGCTTGTGGAGGGCTGTCGGTCACCTTTCACCGTGCCTTTGACCGGTGCCGCGACCCCGAGACTGCGTTGCTGAGGCTTGCAGACATGGGCTTTGACCGTGTGTTGACATCTGGACAGCAGCCCACCGCCCTGCAGGGAACGGCCCTGCTCGCACGCCTGCAAAAGCTGGCGGCAGGCAGGATTGCACTGCTGGCAGGATGCGGAGTGAACGAGGACAATATCGCCAGCATATATGCGCAGACGGGAATAAGGGAATATCACTTCTCCGCACGCGTCAAGGTGAGGGGAGGCATGGAATATATTAATCCCGATGTGTATATGGGAGACAAAAACGCCGACGAGACACTGCTTGACTACACGTCGGCGGCAAGGGTAAGAGCCACGATAGACAGTCTGTGCAGAGGCCTTTAGACCGAAAAGAAGC
>CAMGFM010000094.1 GCA_946055365.1 uncultured Prevotella sp.
TTGAGGAGGACGGGGTGGCCCTTCATGACGTGCTCGAGGATGTCCCAGATGATGGACTCACGGCGGTCTACTATCTTCTTGGCACTCTTGACGGTCTTGACGATGCCGCGCTCTATGAGCTTGCGTATGATGAACGGCTTGTAGAGCTCGGCGGCCATGAGTTTCGGCAGACCGCACTCGCCCATCTTCAGCTCTGGGCCCACGACAATTACTGAACGTGCCGAGTAGTCAACACGCTTGCCGAGGAGGTTCTGGCGGAAACGTCCCTGCTTGCCCTTGAGAGAGTCGGAGAGAGACTTGAGAGGGCGGTTGGCATCGCTCTTCACGGCACTTGACTTGCGTGAATTGTCAAACAGGCTGTCGACAGCTTCCTGAAGCATGCGCTTCTCGTTGCGCAGTATGACCTCGGGAGCCTTTATCTCGACAAGACGCTTCAATCGGTTGTTTCTGATAATCACACGACGATAGAGATCGTTGAGGTCAGAAGTGGCAAAACGGCCGCCGTCCAGCGGCACGAGCGGACGCAACTCAGGCGGTATGACCGGTATGATTTTCATTATCATCCACTCCGGACGGTTGATATCCTTGCTGCCCCTGAACGCCTCCACCACCTGCAGACGCTTGAGAGCCTCTGTCTTGCGCTGCTGTGAGGAGTCGTTGTTGGCTCTGTCACGAAGCTCATAGGAGAGAGAGTCAAGATCAAGCGTGGCAAGCAGGTCGTAGACAGCCTCCGCGCCCATCTTGGCGATGAACTTGTTGGGGTCGCTGTCGTCAAGATAGTCATTTGCCTCTCCGAGCTTGTTTTCGAGGATGTCCATATACTCCTCCTCAGAGATAAGATCCATCTTGTGCGAGCCGTTTATCTCCATACCCTCAGAATCGAGGCGGCCCTGGAGTGCGCCCGGCTGTATCACGACATATTTCTCATAATATATCACGGCGTCGAGCTTCTTTGTGGGCATTCCAAGGAGATAGCCTATCTTGTTGGGGAGCGAGCGGAAATACCATATATGCGCCACCGGCACCACAAGCTCAATATGTCCGCTGCGCTCACGGCGCACCTTCTTCTCAGTGACTTCCACGCCACAGCGGTCACACACGATACCCTTGTAGCGGATACGCTTATACTTGCCGCACGCACACTCATAGTCGCGTGTGGGGCCGAAGATACGCTCACAGAACAGTCCGTCACGCTCTGGCTTGTAGGTGCGGTAGTTGATGGTCTCGGGCTTTGTTACCTCTCCGAAAGAGTTGTCGAGAATGTCCTCGGGCGAGGCGAGACCAATGGTTATCTTCGTGAAATTAGTCTTTACTTTTGTATCTTTCTTAAAAGCCATATATATCTAAGTTTTGGGATGTTCGGATTAATCAAGTTTGATGCTCAGACCAAGACCGCGGAGCTCATGCAGCAATACGTTAAGCGACTCTGGTATGCCTGGTGTAGGCATCGGGTCTCCCTTGACTATTGCCTCGTAGGCCTTGGAACGGCCCACTGTGTCGTCGGACTTTATGGTAAGTATCTCCTGAAGCACGTGGCTGGCACCGAATGCCTCGATAGCCCAGACCTCCATCTCTCCAAAACGCTGTCCACCGAACTGTGCCTTACCTCCGAGAGGCTGCTGTGTGATGAGAGAATACGGGCCGATAGAGCGTGCGTGCATCTTGTCCTCCACCATGTGGCCGAGCTTGAGGAAGTAGGTCACGCCCACAGTTGCAGGCTGGTCGAAACGCTCTCCTGTCTCACCGTCATAGAGGTGTGTCGAACAGAGATGCGGGAGCCCTGCCTTGTCAGTCCACTCCGAGAGGTCGGCAAGCTTGGCACCGTCAAAGATAGGAGTAGCAAACTTCACGCCCAGCTTTCGTCCGGCAGCACCGAGGATAGCCTCGAATATCTGACCGAGGTTCATACGCGAAGGCACGCCAAGCGGATTAAGCACAAGGTCCACGGGACGACCATCCTCAAGGAACGGCATGTCTTCCATGCGCACAATCTTCGAAACGATACCCTTGTTACCGTGACGACCCGCGAGTTTGTCGCCCACACCAATCTTACGCTTCTTGGCAACATACACCTTGGCCATCTTGAGTATGCCAGAAGGCAGCTCATCGCCAATGGTGATGGCAAACTTCTTGCGCTTGAGCTCTGCGTCAAGCAACTTATACTTGCGGATATAGTTCATTATCAGCTTGGAGATAAGCATGTCGGTATGCTCGTCGCCCGTCCAGCCGTTAGACTGTATGCCGTCATACTCGAGATTTTTGAGGGCGGTGGCTGTAAACTTGCTGCCCTTTGTGATAATCTCAGCACCCGAATAGTCCTTGACACCCATTGACACCTTGTCTTCAGTGAGAGTGAGGAGCTTGTCCACGAGTATGTCCTTGAGGTCTTCGTTCTTTACCTCATACTCCTCGTCTATCTTGGCAAGTATAACCTTGTCTTGCTTCTTCGACTCACGAGACTTGACGGCACGCTCAAAGAGCTTCTTGTCGATGACAATGCCGCTGAGCGACGGGTTTGCCTTAAGAGAAGAATCCTTCACGTCGCCTGCCTTGTCACCAAAGATGGCACGCAGAAGTTTCTCTTCAGGTGAGGGGTCGCTCTCTCCCTTTGGCGAGATTTTGCCGATGAGAATGTCGCCCGGCTCGATGCGTGCGCCGATTCTCACGATGCCGTTGTCGTCGAGGTCTTTCGTTGCCTCCTCGCTCACATTAGGTATGTCGTTGGTAAACTCCTCCATGCCGCGCTTTGTCTCGCGCACCTCGAGAGAGTATTCATCCACATGCACAGATGTAAGCACGTCGTCACGCACCAGTCTTTCAGACAATACGATGGCATCCTCATAGTTATAGCCCTTCCAAGGCATGTATGCCACGAGTAGGTTGCGACCGAGAGCCAGTTCTCCATTCTCCGTGGCATAGCCCTCGGTGAGTATGTCGCCGGCCTTGACACGCTGTCCCTTGTTGCAAATAGGACGGAGGTCAATGGTCATGTTCTGGTTGGTGCGGCGGAACTTGGGGATGCGATATTCCTTAAGGGCAGGCTCAAAGCTCACAAACTCCTCGTCGTCCGTGCGGTCGTAGAGTATGCGGATAGTGGTAGCGTCAACATATTCGATGACACCCTCACCCTCGGCAGTAATCATCGTGCGAGAGTCCTCGCACACCTGCTTCTCAAGACCCGTACCCACGATAGGCGCGTCATTATGCAACAGAGGCACGGCCTGGCGCATCATGTTACATCCCATGAGCGCACGGTGACCGTCATCATGCTCAAGGAACGGGATAAGACCTGCCGACACCGACGCTATCTGCTGCGGCGACACGTCCATAAGATCCACGTCCGACGGCGGCACGACGGGGAAGTCGGCATCCTGACGGCACTTCACGACATCACGTATGAACGAGCCGTCCTCACGCAGAGGCGCGTTGCCCTGACCGATGATGTGCGCCTCCTCCTCCTCAGCGGTGAGATACACCACGTCGTTGTTGTTGAGGTCCACGTTAGAGTCCTTCACCTTGCGGTAAGGTGTGGCAATGAAGCCGAGGTCGTTTATAGTGGCATACACGCAGAGCGAGGATATAAGTCCGATGTTCGGGCCTTCAGGGCTCTCGATAGGACAGAGACGGCCATAGTGAGTGTAGTGAACGTCACGCACCTCAAATCCAGCACGCTCACGCGACAGACCGCCGGGACCGAGAGCCGAGAGACGTCTCTTGTGAGTGACCTCTGCCAGCGGGTTGGTCTGATCCATGAACTGCGACAGCGGGTTAGTGCCGAAGAAAGAGCTTACAACGCTTGAGATAGTCTTGGCGTTGATAAGGTCAGTGGGCTGGAACACCTCGTTGTCACGCACGTTCATGCGCTCACGGATGGTGCGGCTCATACGTGCGAGACCTATGGAGAACTGGTTGCTGAGCTGTTCGCCTACGGTACGCACACGTCTGTTAGACAGGTGGTCAATATCGTCGACAGTAGCGTTGCTGTTGACCAGCTGTATAAGATATTTTATAATCTCTATAACGTCGTCCTTGGTAAGCACCCTCACCTCCGAGTCGGTATTGAGACCGAGTTTCTTGTTAATTCTGTAGCGTCCCACCTCTCCGAGATCATAACGCTTGTCAGAGAAGAAGAGGTTTTGGAACACCTCTCTTGCCGACGCGTCATCAGCAGGGTCGGCATTGCGGAGCTGGCGGTAGATATACAGCACAGCCTCCTTTTCGGAATTTGACTGGTCCTTGGCCAGTGTATTGAATATGATGGCATACTTGGACGCTGCCTCCGCGTCCTTGTGGAGCAGCACAGACGCTGTTCCCGACTCCAGGATGTCCTCCACGTTGTCCTCAGTGAGCTCTGTCTCGCGCTCCATGATGACCTCATTGCGCTCGATGGACACCACCTCGCCGGTATCCTCATCGACAAAGTCCTCGTTCCAGCTTCTCAAGACACGCGCCGCGAGCTTGCGCCCAATGCAAGCCTTCATGTTCTTCTTGTTCACCTTAACCTCCTCGGCAAGGTCGAATATCTGGAGGATGTCCTTGTCCTGCTCATAGCCCATAGCACGGAGAAGAGTGGTGACAGGCAGCTTCTTCTTACGGTCGATGTAGGCATACATCACGTTGTTGATGTCAGTAGCAAACTCAATCCATGAGCCTTTGAACGGGATGATGCGCGCCGAGTAAAGCACAGTGCCGTTTGCGTGTACGCCCTGACCGAAGAACACGCCCGGAGAGCGGTGCAGCTGCGACACAACAACACGCTCCGCACCGTTGATGATAAATGTGCCGTTGGAAGTCATGTAAGGAATCGTGCCAAGGAACACATCCTGAATGAACGTGCCGAAATCCTCGTGATCGGGATCGGTGCAGTAGAGCTTCATCTTGGCCTTCAAAGGCACGCTATATGTAAGTCCGCGCTCAAGACACTCCTCTATGGAGTAGCGCGGCGGGTCAATATAGTAGTCAAGGAACTCAAGCACGAAGTTGTTGCGCGTGTCGGTGATAGGGAAATTCTCCGAGAACACCTTATAAAGACCGTCCTTCTTGCGTTCCTCTGGCGGAGTGTCCAACTGCAAAAAGTCCTTAAAAGACTTGAGCTGCACGTCAAGAAAATCCGGGTAAGGCAACGGATTGTGGACGCTGGCAAAATTTACTCTGTTATCAACGATTTTTGAAGCCATCAGAAGATATTAAAGGGTGATTATATACGGATGATATATGAAAAGACACAAAAAGGTTAGAACCCACCTACTTGGAAGATTCTAACCATATTAAATAATGTATAAACGAGAGAGCCGTTCATTTGCCTTTGCAAAGACACAGGCTCCGTCGTCCATGATGCGCTGTGTCAAGTATTACTTGAGCTCTACCTTAGCACCTGCAGCCTCAATAGTCTTCTTGAGGTTCTCAGCCTCCTCCTTAGAGAGACCTTCCTTAATCTTAGCGGGAGCACCGTCAACGAGATCCTTAGCTTCCTTAAGACCAAGACCGCAAGCCTCCTTAACGGCCTTTACGACCTGAAGCTTTGCAGAACCTACCTCAGCGAGAACAACATCAAAAGATGTCTTCTCCTCTACTGCCTCAGCAGCAGCTGCGGGACCAGCTGCAACAGCTACAGCAGCAGCTGCAGGCTCAATACCATACTCCTCCTTGAGGACATTTGCCAACTCGTTTACTTCCTTTACTGTGAGATTTACCAACTCTTCAGCAATAGCTTTAATATCTGCCATTTTATTCTAAAAATTTTAATTTGTTCTTAATTGTTATTCTTTTGACCTT
>CAMGFM010000095.1 GCA_946055365.1 uncultured Prevotella sp.
AAACAATCTTTTGGAAATCACTCTGCGCCTCGTGGTGGCGTTGTTGCTTGGCGGTGCCGTGGGCATAGAGCGTGAATGGCGCAGCAAGGATGCGGGTTTTCGCACCCATTTTCTCGTGGCGGTGGGCAGTGCGCTGTTTTGCGTGGTGTCACAGTATGGCTTTGACATGCAGGTCAAGGACTCGTCGCGCGTGGCGGCCCAAGTGGTGTCGGGCATTGGCTTCCTTGGCGCAGGCACTATCATCTTCCAGAAAAACGTGATAAGAGGACTCACCACTGCCGCCGGACTTTGGGTGACGGCAGCCATAGGTCTGGCTTGCGGCAGTGGCATGTATGTGCCGGCAGCCATGGTGACGCTCATGGTGATAGCCGGTCTTGAGCTGCTCAACCCCCTCTTGAGGCGCATCAGTACCTCTATGGTGAAGGTCAGCTTTCAGACTGGCGACAAGGAGAGCGTCAAGAAGCTGGTCAAGCGTCTCAAGAGAAGCAAGATAGACATCATCTTCTATGAGCTGCAAGACAAGAAGACCGACAATACGGAGACTGTGCTGGTGAATATAGACATGAAGGTGAAGCGCAACAACCCTCAGCACGAGTTGATGTATTATCTTGAGGACTTTGACAACGTGACAGTCTCCTATATAGAATAGGCTTGCGTAGGCACGGGCAGCCCCTTGCCTGCGACAAGACAGTGTGTTCGATGCAGCCATACTGCCATTTGCTTGCGCAAGGTATGGTGCAAGGTGACGCATCGCAGTCCCCTGCTTGCGACAAAACAGTGTGTTTAATTGATTATATTATTAAATAAGGTAAGTCAACGACGTATGATAAATCTTGAAAAAGGACAGCGTATAGGCATGGACAAGGGCCTGACGCTCGTGGGTGTGGGTCTCGGATGGGACCCCAACCGCAATGGTGGAAATGAGTTTGACCTTGACGCTTCGGCTTTCATGCTCGGCGAGAATGGCTATATACCGTCAGAAGAGTATTTTGTGTTTTACAACAACCCCAAGTCGCCCGACGGCTCGGTGGAGTCTTCTGGTGACGACCGCACGGGAGGCAACAGCGACGGCGGAGACGACGAGACGCTGAGCGTAGACCTCAGCAAGGTGAGTGAAAAGGTGCAGCAGGTGGTGTTTGTTGCCACGATATACGATGCCGAAAGGCGCAGGCAGAACTTCGGGCAGGTGAGAAACGCCTACATACGCATCTATGATGCCAAGACCAATCTTGACATTGCGCGCTATGATCTCGATGAAGACTTCTCCGTAGAGACAGCCGTGGAGTTTGGAAGGCTCTACCGCCGTGGAGGAATATGGAAGTTTGAGGCCATCGGCAACGGCTCCAAGGGAGGCCTGCAGTCGCTCGTGGACAAATATTATAGGGAATAGGCCTTGCTGCCAAACACACACATTATTTATATATAGCCACGACAGCGGCAACGGTCAGGACTCCGCGACACTGCTATTGTCACGGGACTGTCGCCGATGGCGCGGCAACAAAAGACAAATACGATTATGGCTATAAGACTTGAAAAAGGACAGAAGATAAATCTCATAAAGCAGGACAACAACTCGAGGCTCACCAACTTTTGCGTGGGGTGTAACTGGGGTGCCGTGGTCAAGTCGTCATTCTTCGGACTCTCCCGACATGTGGTGGATGTGGACCTTGACCTCAGCTGCCTGATGTTTGACGCTCAGGGCAAGCCCGTTGACCATATATGGTCGCCGCTCTACAGGTTTGGCGACAGAAAGCTGGGCCTGCCCAACGGCAAGGTAGACTCCGTAGACCACGCCCTGCATCACACGGGCGACGACCTTACGGGAGATACTGACGGCAACGACAATCTGGATAACGAAATCATCACCATAGACCTCGACCGCGTAAGCCCGCAGGTCAGCAGCATCGTCTTCTTCCTCAACATCTACAACAACAAGGATTATGACGGCGACTTCTCGGGCATACCCTACGCCTCCATAAGGATGTTTGAAGGCACTCCCGACAAGGCTCCCAAGCAGGTGTTTGCGCAGTATGACGTGGCCACAAAGACCGAGTGCGTTGGCAAGAGGGCTCTCATCATGGGCAAGCTCTACAGGCGTGAAGGCAACTGGAAGTTTGCCGCCATCGGCGATGCCTTTTCCGATGCCAATATACTGTTGACTATACAGCGCGTGGTGAGAGACTATTCCAAATAGTCTGGACGCCAATGCCGGCAGACGGCGACTCATGCGGGCGGCAGAGGGCGATTCATGACTTTACTTTGCACGCTTATGCCCTTGCGCTTTGGCTGTGCGTAGTGCAGAAGAGGCTGCCGTGTGTATGCAGGGCGGCACTTTTGCGATCGCAGAGTGGCTCTTTTGCAATAATAAAGTGGCACTTTTGCGACCGCAGAGTGGCTCTTTGCATGACATAAAGTGCCTCTTTTGCAATCAATAAGTATGGCGTGCCAATCATGACATGCCATACCGCTCGGTTATGACCGTCTCCCTAAACCCAACGGAGTGTAACTTACAGCGTTTGAAACAATGAGAAAACTACCCGTCTATATACTCATAGACACGAGCGGCTCCATGCAGGGCAAGCCCATAGAGGCCGTAAGGACGGGGCTAAGCGAAATGATAGACTCGCTGCGCCTTGACCCTTATGCGCTGGAGACGGCATGTGTGAGCATCATCACCTACGACCGTGAGGCGAGGCAGATATTGCCGATGACGCCGCTTGACTGTCTGCGTCTGCCAGAGATAAGCTGCCCCGAGTCGGGTCCCACATTTCTCGGCGCGGCCCTCAATCTGCTTTGCCAGTGTTATGACTCAGAGGTCAATATAGGCACGGCGGCGAGGAAAGGCGACTGGATGCCCCTGCTCTTTGTGCTTACCGACGGCAAGCCCTCTGACCTTCAGGACTATGAAGATGCCATAGAGAGGATAAGAAACCGCCAGTTCTCAAACATAGTGGCGTGTGCCGCAGGCCCCAAGGCAAAGGCCGAGCCGTTGAAAAAGCTGACGCGACACGTGTTCAAGCTCGACATGATGGACGGCAAGGCGTTCAGCAAGTTCTTCCAATGGATTTCCACCAACGTGCGGCGTGGAGGTTGCGACACATTCGATGCCACATGCGCACAGCTTGCGCCGCCCCCGCCTGAGATGAACGTGGTGAGATGAGGGACACACAACGGCAGTATGCACGTGTGATGTCCATTCTCCACGCATCACATAACGGGGTGTTGCGCATGATGAGACATTGGTCATGCTCTCGTAACGGGGTGTTGTGCCTGATAAGACATGGGCTATGCTCTCGTAACGTGGCGTTGTGCCTGATAAGACAATAGGTCATCGCATCCCGCGTCCACGGCATGACACTCGAAAAGGGTCAGCCGCATGATTCCAAGACAAACTAAAATCAAAGAAAAAAACGATAACATTATAAATTCAAGGTATGCAAAACAAACCACATTACACGGGCTTGACACAAGCCCAAGTAGAGGCGAGTCGTGAAAAGCACGGTGCCAATGTGCTGACACCGCCTGAGAAAGATCCGTTGTGGAAGCAGTTTCTCGAAAAATTCACCGATCCGCTCATCATAGTGCTGCTCATAGCAGGAGCCTTGTCCATAGGCATCTCCATCTATGAGTATTGCTGGCTCGGCAATGGCGGTGAGGTGTTCTTTGAGCCGGTCGGCATCTTCGTGGCCATACTTCTTGCCACGGGTCTGGCGTTCATCTTCGAGCTGAAAGCCGACAAGGAGTTCACCATCCTCAACAAGGTCAACGACGACGAGCCTGTGGAGGTGATACGCGACGGCAACGTCACCCAGATACCGCGCCGTGATGTCGTTGTGGGCGACATTGTGGTGGTGAATACTGGTGAGGAGATAGCCGCCGACGGCGAGTTGCTCGAGTCGGTGCAGCTGCGCGTCGACGAGTCTACGCTCACGGGTGAGCCTATATGCAGCAAAAGCACCATAGAGAGCGAGTTTGACAAAAACTCAACCTATCCTACAAACCATGTGATGAAAGGCACAAAGGTCATGGAGGGCCACGGCCTCTTCCGTGTGCTTGCCGTTGGCGACAAGACAGAGCAGGGCAAGGTGTTTGAGGCGGCACAGATAGACGACAGCGTGAAGACTCCGCTCAACGATCAGCTCGACAGGCTCAGCAAACTCATCACGCGGCTGAGCTATGGCTTTGCCGCACTCATCGTGGTGGGACGCATTGTGATGTTTTTCATCACAAACGGCACGCAGTTCTTTGGCTCTTTCGAGCAGGCGGCACCGCTCATAGCCTATGTGTTGCAGACGTTCATGATAGCCGTGACGCTCATTGTCGTGGCCGTGCCCGAAGGTCTGCCCATGGCGGTCACCTTGTCGCTGGCCTATTCCATGCGCCGCATGCTCAAGACCAACAACCTCGTGCGCAAGATGCATGCTTGCGAGACCATGGGAGCCACTACGGTCATCTGCACTGACAAGACAGGCACGCTCACGCAGAACCAGATGCGCGTGGACGACATCAAGATTTACTCCAAGACCGTCTCTGAGAGCGTGGTTTACGAGGGTCTTGCCGTCAACTCCACCGCGTCGCTCGACATGTCCCATCCTGGCAAGCCCCAGGTGCTGGGCAACCCCACCGAAGGTGCGTTGCTGCTGTGGCTTAACGGCAAGGGCGTGGACTATCGTAATATGCGCGAGAGCGTGAAGACCGTGATGGAGCTGCCTTTCTCCACAGAGCGCAAATACATGGCCACCGTTGTAGAGTCGGCGGCGTTGCCCGGCGGCAAGAAAGTGCTTTATCTCAAGGGCGCGCCAGAGATTGTCTACTCGCTATGCAAGACTGCCGACATCAGCAAGGAGGATGTTGACAGCCAGCTGCTCGTATATCAGAACCGTGCAATGCGCACCCTCGGCTTTGCTTATCAGGTTGTGGGCGAGGGAGAGGATGTTATAGCCGACGGCAAGGTCGTGGCCACATCCCTGCATTTCATCGGCATAGCAGCCATTGCCGACCCCGTGCGTGCCGATGTGCCTGCCGCCGTCAGGGAGTGCATAGACGCAGGCATAAGCATCAAGATTGTCACGGGAGACACGCCCGGCACGGCACGTGAGATAGGCCGCCAGATAGGTCTGTGGTCAGATGACGACAAGGACGACGCTATCATCACTGGCCCGGAGTTTGCCGCCCTCTCTGACGAGGAGCTTGAGAGACGCATACTCGACATTAAGATCATAGCCCGTGCGCGCCCCATGGACAAGAAGCGTCTCGTGGAGACATTGCAGAAGAAGCGTCAGGTTGTGGCGGTCACAGGCGACGGCACCAACGATGCGCCTGCCCTGAAGGCAGCCCACGTGGGACTCTCCATGGGCGACGGTACGTCTGTGGCAAAGGAGGCTTCAGACATCACCATCATCGACAACTCGTTCTCGAGCATAGGCAAGGCTGTCATGTGGGGACGCTCTCTCTATCAGAACATACAGCGTTTCCTCCTCTTCCAGCTCACGGTCAACGTCACCGCCTGCTTCCTTGTGCTGTGCGGAGCGTTCATGGGCACGGAGTCTCCGCTCACCGTCACCCAGATGCTGTGGATAAACCTCATCATGGACACCTTTGCCGCCATGGCTCTCGCCTCGCTGCCGCCGTCAGAGCATGTGATGCGCGACAAGCCGCGCGATCGCAACGCCTTTATCCTCAACCGTGCGATGATGGCAAACATCGTGGG
>CAMGFM010000096.1 GCA_946055365.1 uncultured Prevotella sp.
GGTATCTTAGGACTTTAAAAGTGACTCCTTGGGGCTTCAAGGGCGGATACTTAGGACTTAAAGGCGGATACTTATATTTTCAAAAAGCAGAAGATTGGAGCCTCAAAAGGGGCTACTTAGTCATCAATACGCACTTCACCAACGTCAAAAACAGCACTTCACCCATACAAAAGCGGCTCTTTAGGGACTCAAAAGCGGCTCTTTGCACACGCATAGTGCCGCTTTACGCACGCAAAAGTGCCTCTTTCCATGACACGCGTGCGACGCACGCTTACTACCGCGGGCATCGAGCCTCACATACATCATGCCACGCCTCGCCCCAAACGCACAGAGACTTTTGCCATTTTGGTCGCTTTTGCGACAAAAACAAAATAAAATCAACGCAATAAATTGTTTTGTCGGGAAAAAAGAGTAATTTTGTAGATTGAAATAACTGTATACATACAAATGGAAAAGGAACTGAGAGTCATCATAAGCGGCGGAGGCACGGGAGGACACATATTCCCTGCCATATCAATAGCCAACGCCATCATGTCCATGCACCCAAACACAAAGATACTCTTCGTGGGCGCGCTCGGCAGAATGGAGATGCAGCGCGTGCCGGCAGCAGGCTATGAAATCGTGGGACTGCCCGTCAGGGGGTTCAAACGCCCGCTTTGGTCTCTCGCAAACATAGGCGTGGCTCTTGATTTCATCAAAAGCAAACGTCTCGCACGCAAGACCATCAGCGAGTTCGCGCCCGACGTGGCGGTGGGAGTGGGAGGATATGCCAGCGCGGCCACACTCGACGCAGCCGCAAAGATGGGCATACCATGCCTCATACAAGAGCAGAACTCCTATGCGGGCGTTACAAACAAGCATCTCGCGTCAAGGGCGGCACGTATATGCGTGGCGTATGACGGCATGCAACGCTTCTTCCCCGCAGACAAGATAATAAACACTGGCAACCCAGTGAGACAAAACCTCATAGAGACGACAATGTCAAGGGAGGAGGCCGTGAGACACTTCGGGCTTGACCCCGACAAGAAGACAATGCTCATCGTGGGAGGCAGCCTCGGCGCACGCACCCTCAACGAAAGCGTGCTGCAACACCTCGACATCGTGGCTGACAGCGGCGTGCAGGTCATCTGGCAGACAGGCAAATACTACAGCGCAGAGATTGCCGCACGACTCAAAGACCACAAGCCCATGCCCACACTCAAGGTCATGGACTTCATAGCCGACATGGGAGCCGCCTACAAGGCCGCCGACATAGTGGCAAGCCGCGCAGGGGCAAGCTCCATAAGCGAGTTCTGCCTCATAGGCAAGCCCGTGATACTGGTGCCGTCGCCCAACGTGGCTGAAGACCACCAGACAAAGAACGCCATGGCTCTCGTGAACAAGGGAGCCGCACTCTATGTCAAGGACAGCGAGGCTCCGCAAAAGCTGATGCAGCTCGCACTCGACACCGTCAAAGACAACGACACACTGGCAAAACTGTCAGAAAACATACTCAAACTTGGCAAGCCACACTCCGCCGACATGATAGCAAAGGAGGTATTGAAGCTCGCCGGACTTTAAACAAAGCATCACACAATGGAACTCAAGAACATCTCCGCCGTGTATTTCATAGGAGCAGGCGGCATAGGCATGAGCGCACTCGCACGCTATTTCATACACAAGGGCATGGTGGTGGCAGGATATGACAAGACTACCTCGCCGCTCACGGCCCTGCTCGAAAAGGAGGGCATGCTGCTGCACTATGAGGAGAACGTCGACGAAATACCGCACGCCTGCAAGAAAAAGGCATCATGCCTCGTGATATACACTCCTGCCATACCGGCAGAACACAAGGAGCTGGCCTACTTCCGCCAAAACGCATTTGCAATAGAAAAAAGAGCGCAGGTGCTCGGCTCTCTCACCATGGCACACAAGGGACTGTGCGTGGCAGGCACGCACGGCAAGACTTCCACATCTACCATGTGCGCACACATCATGCACCAGAGCCACCTCGACTGCAACGCATTCCTCGGAGGCATATCAAAAAACTATGGCACAAACTACATACTGTCGCAAAACAGCGACTATGTGGTGATAGAAGCCGACGAGTTTGACCGCTCCTTTCACTGGCTAAGGCCCTGGATGAGCGTGATAACGTCTGCCGACCCCGACCACCTCGACATATACGGCACCAAGGAGGCCTATCTCGAGAGCTTCCGCCACTATACGTCTCTCATACAGCCGGGCGGCGCGCTCATCATACACAAGGGACTGGAGATAAAGCCCGACGTGGCGGAGGGCGTGAGGCTGTTCGAATACAGCCTCGACGAGGGCGACTTCCACGCGGAGAACATCTGCATAGACAACGGCAAGATAAAGTTTGACTTCATATCGCCCATAGAATGTGTCAGAGACGTGGAGCTGGGACAGCCCGTGCCTGTCAACATCCTCAACGGCATAGCGGCCATGGCCATGGCGCAACTCAACGGATGCAACGCCGAGGAACTCAAGTATGGCATGAAGACCTACAAGGGCGTAGACCGACGCTTCGACTTCAAAATCAACAACCAGCGGCACGTGCTGCTATCCGACTATGCCCACCACCCCAAGGAGATAACGCAGAGCGCCACAAGCCTCAGACAACTCTACGCCGGGCGCAAGATCACGGCCATCTTCCAGCCGCACCTCTTCACACGCACAAGAGACTTCTACACCGATTTCGCGGAGGCACTGAGCCTCTTTGACGAAGTGATACTCACCGACATCTATCCCGCACGCGAGCTGCCCATACCCGGAGTGACCTCAAGGCTGATATACGACCGCATAAAGGACGGCACCGAGAAACACCTGATAGACAAGAACGACGTGACGCAATATGTCAGGCAGCGAGACTTTGACGTGCTGGTCATACTCGGAGCAGGCGACCTCGACAATCTCATGCCACAGATAACGTCAGAGATAATGGCAAAGGAATAGTGTCCCGACAAACGGGACACAACCACATAACCCGCAACAAAGAAAAGTGAAAGCAAACTGGAAAAAAATCCTGTTCATAACGCTCGACATCATCATAGCATCCTATCTGGCGGTAGTGTTCGTAATGCCCCGTGACAAGAAAAAGGACAACAAGACCGTGTGCAAGACGGTAAACATCGACATAGCAGACAAGGCTACAAACGGATTCCTTGACGCAGAGATACTGCAACGGCGACTTGTCAAAAGCGGACTCTACCCCAAGGGCAAGACCCTCGGCGAGATAGACACGCGCACCATAGAGGAGAGCCTCAGAAAGACTCCCTTCGTGCAGACGGCAGAGTGTCACAAGACTCAAGGGGGCAACGTCTACATCAAGGTGACGCAACGCATGCCCGTCATAAGAATAATGGCAGAAAACGGCGACGACTATTACGTGGACGACAACGACCGCATAATGCCCAAGTCGCACTACACCAGCGACCTCATCATCGCCACGGGCAACATCAGCCGCTCCTTTGCCACCGAATATATGTCGCTGCTCGGCAGGATAATCATGAACAACAAGCTGTGGAGCGACCTTATAGAACAGATAAACGTCAACAACGAGCAGGGCATAGAGATAGTGCCGAGACTGGGAGACCACATCGTCTATCTCGGCAAGCTGCCCAAGGCCAAGAGCCGCAAGAAAACGGAGGAAGAAATAAACAGCTTCATGCAGCGCAAGATGGACCGGCTGATGAAATTCTACAAGTTCGGACTGTCACAAGTGGGATGGAACAAGTATTCTTACATCGACATCCAGTTTGACAACCAAATAATATGCAAGAAAAAAGACAACACGGCACACGCACACAGACACCCCGTGACACCATCTCCCACTCCTGACAACAACAGCCAGCCTGCAGCGGCAAGCCCGGCCAACAACAACCCACAGCCAAATGACAACGGCAACGCACAGGCCAACGCCAACAGCAAGGCAAAAGCCAACGGCGGCAACGCACAGGCCAACGCCAGCAAGCCAAAGCCCAACGGCGGCAAGGCAAAACCCTGACGGCTATGCGCCAACCAATAAAGAAATAAGAATCCAGCTAACATTTTAAGGATATAGATTATATACAAAACGTATGGCAAAAGAATTTATAGTGGCCATAGAGATTGGCTCATCAAGACTTACCGGCATCGCCGGAAAGAACAACCCCGACGGAAGCATCACCGTACTGGCAACTGCATCCGAAGACTCCACTTCGTACATACGCAAAGGTGTAGTATATAATATTGACAAGACCTCACAGGGCTTGAACAACATAATAACAAAGCTCAAAAACACGCTGCAGACAGAAATCACGCAGGTGTATGTGGGCATAGGAGGGCAAAGCATACGCAGCGTCAAGAACGTGGTGATAAAGGATCTGCCCCTCGACGCGATAGTGTCGCAGGAAATGGTGAACGAACTCATGGACGCCAACCGCAACATGAGCTATCCCGAATATGAAATACAGGATGCCATCACCCAAGAGTATAAGGTAGACGCACAATACCAGACCGACCCGGTGGGAATACAGGCCATGCGCCTCGAAGGCAACTTTCTCAACGTGCTGTGGAGGCGCACCTTCTACCGCAACCTCAACAAGAGCTTTGACAATGCGGGCATAGCCATCGCAGAGACTTGCCTCGCGCCGCTCGCCCTCGCAGAGAACGTGCTGACAGAGGCAGAGAAAAGGGCGGGATGCGTGCTTGTAGACCTCGGGGCTGACACCACGACCGTGTCGGTGTACTACCGCGACAAGCTGCGCAACATAGCAGTAATACCGCTCGGCAGCAACAACGTCACCAAAGACCTTGAGTCGCTGCAGATAGACGACAAGGAGGCAGAGGCCCTCAAGATAAAATATGGCTCGGCATATACCGACACCAAAGACGTCGACCCCAACAAGCAGCTGCCCATCGACGGCACACGCACGGTCACCTGCAAGCAGCTCATAGAGGTCGTGGAGGCGCGCATGCTCGAAATTATAGAAAACACAAAGCGGCTCATACCCAACGAATACATTGACAAGCTGCTCGGAGGCATAGTGCTGACAGGAGGAGGCTCAAACATGAACAACATCGAAAGGGCCTTCAGGGAGATAACGCACATAGAAAAGGTGAGGGTGGCCAAGTTTGTGACCGCCAACATCAACACCAAGGACTCTGACGCGACCCTCGCACACGACGGCACCATGAACTCCATACTCAGCATACTCGCCAAGGGCAACATGAACTGCGCAGGCAGGGAGCTAAGCACCGCCCTTAACGACGACGACGACATCGTGACCACGACTCCCGTCAGCGTACCCACCGCCGAGGAACTGGCCAAGAAAGCCGAGGAAGAGAGGCTGAGACGCGAGGCAGAGGAGGCCGAGCGCAAGAGAAAGGAAGAGGAGAGAAGAAAAGAGGAGGACGACAAGAAGAAAAAAGGCCTGAAAGGATTTGTGAACAAAGGCAAGTCGTTCTTCTCAAAAATCTTCGAACCCGAAGTAAACGAGTAAAAAAAACAAACTGATATCGCCATGCCAAACAACAATAACCCGATGGTGGACTTCGGTGCACCTGAGAAAGACAACACAATAATCAAAGTAATCGGTGTGGGTGGAGGCGGAGGCAATGCCGTCAACCACATGTACCGTGAGGGCATACACGACGTGTCATTCGTGTTGTGCAACACCGACAACCAGGCTCTCAACGACTCGCCC
>CAMGFM010000097.1 GCA_946055365.1 uncultured Prevotella sp.
AAGACCTTTTGTTGACCTCAGAAGAAAAAAAATCAATCTCTCAATGAGAGACGACGATTTCAGCGACCAATACATTGTCAACAGGCAGGAGATACTCATCAATCAGGCGGTGAGCTACTTCCTTAGCGAGGACAGGGCAATGATGGACACGGCAGTCTATCTGCTGAAGCTCATACCAGGCAATGATGCAGTGGCAGACAACGTGAGAAAATTCGTGAACTTCAAAAAATACTTCATAAAATACAGGCTCAATCAGCTCTCCGATCCACAAGAGATACAATATGCCAAGGAAGCGGAACTGTATGTGCTGGGCAGCAGCGACGAAAACCGCGCCGCCATATATGCCGAGATGAGAAAGTATTATCAGCACGTGCCTTTTGAGCAGGTGGACTCCCTGCTGAACCTCATGGACGACGACAACCCCAAGAAATGGTATCTGAAAGGCATACTGTGGAGCAACCGCCCCGAAGAAAGCCTGCTGACGGAAGACAATAGCCAAGAAGAGCTGAGCGATGCGGAAATGATGGACTTGTTGCGCACAGACCCCGAAAAATACTACGCCATTCTCGACGAGCAGGACAAGCAAGACGCACAGGCAGCACAGTATGCCGACGTGGCAGATACGCCAGACTACATGGCCTACTTCCAGCACAGCTTTGACATTGAGCCAAAGTTCATGCGCTTCTACAGACACGAGGCCAACATCAGCGACAAGCTGAGAAAGGAACATCCGTTCCTTACAAAGGACATACCGCTGTATCGCAAGAAGGCAATGCTGCTGATGCAGGCAAGCAACAGGCGCAAGGCACAGAACAATGCGCCAGCGCAAGACGAAAACGAGTAGCACTCAAGAATAAAACAGATAGATGAACAGAAAAACTTTCATATATATCATCCCCTGTCTGCTGTATGCAGCAAGGACTCTCGGCGGCACGCTCCCCGTGCCGCCGCCTGTCAATGCCTCAACTGTGGAGGAGAACGACTCTACGGGCGTGTATGACGACCTCAAGACCGACAACGACACCATAGCCAAGACGCGCTACAACCTTGTGCCTGACAGCCTGAATGCCATGGACTACATTCTCGAGAAACGATACAAGGTGTACAACGACAAGTTCACGCGCCGCTGGGACGACCACCTGTTTCTCGAGTTTGGCGGAGGCATGCATTTTGACACACAGACGGGAGGCGCAGACCTCTCGCCGCTCACTTCGGTAAACCTTGGCGTGGGCAAACAGTTCAACAAGTATCACTCAGTGAGACTCAACGGCGAGGCAGGACTGGGCTATCTGCGCCGTGACAAGCACACCTATGCGCGCCTCACGGTGACGGCAGACTATATGTTTGACCTGTCGAGCTACATCTACGGCTACCGGCCGTCAAGGCTGCTCGACGTGTCGGCATTTGTGGGCGCAGGCTTGCGCAAGAAGCTGAGCAAAGACAGCAGGACAGCCCCTAATGGCAAGGAAATGCACCTCGGTATGCAGATGAAATTCTTCTCTGGACCGCAGGGCTACCTCGCCATAGAGCCTTATGCGGGCATCGCATCAAGGGCCTACAATTATAAGTATGGCGCATTCTATGGGGCAAACCTCAAGTTCATCTATTACATACACAACAACCTCTCGCCCGAAGACCGCAGGCGTTTTATGAAGACACGGCCCGAGACCGCCGACTCGACGGCGCATCCCGAGGAATGGCGCACACCGTGGTTTGGAGAGATAAGCGGCGGAGCGACATTGTTCAAAAACCGCAGGGCAACAGACAACATACAGGCAAACAAGACGGCTGTGGGACACCGCACAGCCTTCTATCTGGGACGATGGCTCTCGCCTGCAATAGCCGTGAAGCTGGGCGTGTCGCAGAGCGAGACAACGTGGCAGAAGACCAGCGTGGCCATGGGCGACGAGGATATAGACATGCCGCAACAGCCCGACGTGACACACCGCGCCCATAACATCAACAGCAACATCAGCGCGGAGGCCGTGGTGAACGTGTTTGGCTTTGCCAAGCACTATGACTGGCAAAGACCCTACGGCGTGAACGTCATCCTCGGAGGCGGATTCGGATGGCTGATGAAAAACAACTACAACGAAAAGACAAAGCTCCACAGCAGAAGCTATCACTATACGGGCGCAGTGCAGGCATGGTATCGACTGTCGGACTGCTTGCAGGTGTTTGTAGAGCCGAGATATACCAACTACAACTATCACATACCCTACACCAACATCAGCGAATGGCGCAACTTCAGCGACGACGTGCTGAGCCTCAACCTCGGACTCACGGCCTATACCCGCGGCAACAAATATCGCAAGCCCAAGATGGAGGACGACTCACGCTGGATGACGTTCAGCGCAGGCGCAGGGGCAGGCACAAACTTCGTGCTTACGCACAATGCCTATGAGGGAGCGGCCATGAACTACAACGCCAACGCCTTTGCGGAGGTGCATCTCGGCAAGGTGTCGGGCGTGAGAGCCTCGTTTGAGTTTATGTCAATGAACGGCATAGACATAGAACGCTACACTGCCACCAACCCTGCCACTGGCTCGTCATACAGCATAGCAGGCCCGGTGGAGCATAACCACAAGCGAGGCTTCGTGTCGCTGGACTATCTGCTCAACGTGAGCAACCTCTTCGGCGGCTATCAAGGCAGGCAGCCCTTTGAGGGAGAGCTTTTCCTTGGCCCAACGCTCATGGTGTCGCTCGGCAACAGCTACAAGAACGGCAGCTCACTGGTGCTTAACAACGGCTATGTGGTGAATGAGAGAGAGTATGACTACTACACAAAGCCACTGCTCGGCGCAAACGCTGGCGTGAAACTCAAGTTTAACATCACACGACACATCGCCGCCACGCTCACGCCGCAGATGTATCTGCTGTATAACAGCCCCCAGATGAACGGAGTGGCCACAAGCAAGATGAGACTGTTTGAGACTCTGGACTTAGGCATACAGTATGACTTCTAAGAAGCAGTGTCGCAACGGACAAGACCACACGTCACGCACAAAAGGCTGTGGAGACTAAGACAGACGCGGCACTCGAAGAAAAAGGAAGCGGCACCAGGAAAATGAAAAGTGGCACTTGGCAAAACTAAAGTGGCACTTGGGAGACGAAAAGCGGCACTTGGCACACTGAAAAGTGCCACTTTAACGGCAGGAGAGAGAACTGCGGCATTTCTTGACACGCGTCATCTCGCACGGCAAGCCGCACGCATCACGCCAAAGCCATACATATTATAAAAGACATTTGACTACCTATTTTAACTTAGCAAACATGAAAAAACTGATTACTGTCATCATGGTGTCGCTGTGTATGGCGGCGACTATGCACGCACAAAAACGTGACGTGCAGTCAATAGCCAACGATGAGGCGGCTATCAAGGCTCTGTATGAAATAATCGCCAACAACGATTACGATAATCGCTATAAGGAAGATTTCATAAACGAGCTGTGCAAGAACAAACGACTGCGCAACAACCCCAAACTCTACACCACCGTAGCCAGCGCGTTCTGGTATAAGGCAGGCATGGACACCGCCAGTGCCTACAAATACTGCGACATGGCACTAAATATTAACCCCGCGTTTCTGGACGTGTACACGCTCAAGGCAGAAATACAGACCCATCTGGGAAATGATGACCAAGCCGTGGCACTCTATAGGCAGGGCATAGACCTGAACCGCACCGATAAGGATGCGTGGAGACGATTTGCCAGCTACTATATCCAAAAGCATGACACGGCGGCTGTGGAACAGCTGCTGCTCAAAGCCAAGCAGGCTATACCAGACTATCCCGCCAACCTGGAACTGTGCAGGGTGTACAGACAGATAGACGAGTACAGCGCATGGAACAAGGCTCTGCAATACTACGACGTTGCAGAAACAGAGGAAATGGATGCCGTGGACTATCAGCAGTGGTGCGCACTATATAACTCACTCGCACAAGCAAACAGCGACATCGGCAACAAGGCGGCAGAACTCACGTCTTTCATAAGCATGTTTGAGAAAGCAGAACTGGGAATGGCGAGATTTCCCGACCACGGCGGACTCATGAAGGCAGCACTGCTCTCTGCAAGCAGGTGTGCAAACATGTATCCCGCTACCGACATGGACAAGAAAAGAGAGTATGCACAGAAGGGCATGGAAATAGGCAAGAATTTTCTGGCCTCGGGTGACACGCTCGTTAACGATGATGCTCATTATAACTATGCTATATGCCTCATGAATTATGGCAAAAACGAGGACGCGCTGGCAGAGTTTGGCTATCTCAAGGACAACGGCTCGGAAAACATGCAGAACGTGGCGATACAATATATCACAAATATATATAGGGACGCAGGCGAATGGAGCAAGGCCGCCGACGAGTATGCACTGTATGTGAAAAGACTTGAAGACGCAGGTAAGGCAAAGCGCGGAAATTACACAAATTACGCTCAAATATACATCGGCATGGCTGAAGAACTGAACGGACAGGACAAGCTCGACGCTTATCTCAAGGCCATAGACGTGTACAGACAAGCGGCAAAGAAACAGATTGATGACGCTCCGTACATGTATTATCGCATTTGCACTCTCTTTAACACCCTCTCCTCAAAAGAGGAATTAATAGCTGATCTGTCCACAGCACAGTCTGACGCAAAGGCATTGCACTCACTGCTCTCAAGCAAAAGCAACATCACGGATGACGAAAAGGAATATTTGCAGTGGGCATGCTATATCATAGGCGAATATCACTTCAGAACCGTAGAGAAACAACCGTATAAAGTCACGAAAAAATATTTCTTGGAGATGTACAATCTAAAGCCGGACAACAGCCTCGGCAATTATGCCAAAAGGGTTTTGACTTCACAAGTCTTTAAGATGAAACTATAGACCATAGAAACAATAAAAAGGCGGGACACACATTACATATAAAACGTGTGTCCCGCCCTTGTTTCTGGCACTGGGCAGCCCTGCTCATGGCAAGATGCCGCCCCTCTCTTGGCGGCACATGCCGCCTTAAGACATGGTGTCACGGCATTTTACGCGCCTGTCTACTGCTCGCGCTTCTTGGCGATAGCCTCCTTGATGAGTGACTCAAGCTCCTCCATAAGCTCAGGATTGTCCTTGAGACATGTCTTGGTGGCATCACGTCCCTGAGCCAGCTTTGTGCCGTTGTAGGAATACCATGAGCCAGACTTCTGCACGATGCCATACTCCACGCCGAGGTCTACAATCTCTCCCACCTTTGACACGCCTTCGCCGAATGTAATCTCAAACTCGGCCTTACGGAATGGAGGAGCCACCTTGTTCTTGACCACCTTGACACGCACCTGATTGCCAATCACCTGATCGCCGTCCTTTATGGCCGTCACCTTGCGTATGTCTATGCGCACAGAGGCGTAGAACTTGAGCGCGTTGCCGCCCGTAGTGGTCTCAGGGTTGCCAAACATCACGCCTATCTTCTCTCTCAGCTGGTTGATGAAGATACATGTGGTGTTGGTCTTGGCTATTGTGGAGGTAAGCTTGCGCAATGCCTGCGACATGAGGCGCGCCTGCAGGCCCACCTTGTTGTCTCCCATGTCGCCCTCTATCTCTGCCTTGGGCGTGAGAGCCGCCACGGAGTCGATGACGATGATGTCGATGGCCGACGAGCGGATGAGTTGGT
>CAMGFM010000098.1 GCA_946055365.1 uncultured Prevotella sp.
TTATTTCAGTTAGTTACTTTCATTATATAGAGGTGTGCCATAAGATTGGCACTACCGTTTCCTTTCGTTTTTCACATGTGTCGCCTGCACTTGGCAAGTGCCACTTTGAGACATTGAAGTGGCTCTTTCCGACATTCAAAGTGCCACTTTAGGGGTGTTAAAGTGCCGCTTTCTTAAATGTAGTGTGACGCTTATGCGCCATGCGTCATTATCGCCTCTGCGTGAAAGCAGTGTTTGCCATTGCTGCACCTACCATTACACATGTCCATGACAGCGTCGCCACCACTTGCACGTGACGGTCACCACACGTGCAAGTCACCTTGTGAGCGAGTCGGCATACACCGTGAGCGCAAGCATGTCGGCACTGCCTCCAGGCGAGATGCCCCGTCTCACAAAATCAGCGTTCATTTCTTCAAGCCCTCTCACAGAGAAATTTTCAAGCAATGCGCTCGCCTCTCCTTTCACGCCCTCCATGGCCTCCACTCCTGCCCTATAAGCTATGTTGGTGTCGTCAAGAACCGACATTATAAGCAGCAATGTGCGCTGCATGGGGTGGCTGTCGGCGCATCGTCTGTAATAAGGCAGCCACTCCGCAAAGAGCCTTGCATAGCCCGAGCGTGCCATCTCCACCGCTCCCGAGAGCCTGCCGCCTCCGTCACGTTGCCTCACCTCATGCCCGTGAGTGTCTCGGGCATGGGCGAAGTGTGCCGCCAGCCGGCTCACGCCCTCCTGCAAACACGCGGCGTCCAACATGCCGCTGCCCGTCACAGACTTTCTGTCTGCAATAAGGCTCTCGCCCCTCGTCGCGAGGGCGTGTGCGGCCGCCACCGTCATGAGTCCCATGCAAAAGAGTGCGCCCTTGTGGGTGTTCACGCCGTGCGTGGCCTCTAGCATGGCCTTTTCGGCTTCAATGCCTATGGCCCTGACAGCCTCGACATCGTCAGTCCCGACAGCCATGCCTATCCTTGCGAGACGCTCAAAATAAGGTTGCAGCGTCATGACGCTCCTCGCCATCAAGGCGTGGTCCATATCGCTGTGCGCCCCAGAGTCATGACAGTCCACGAGTCCCGGCTTGGGCGTTGCGTCAAGCTCCATTCTCAGGGCGCGTGTCACGAGGTGTGACAGCAGACAGGGCCATGTGCCTCTCGGTGTCATCATCGCGGCCTCGCTCATGCGGCCATTGGCAACAGCCGCCCTCACCTTGCTCGCGCTCACCGCCTCGCCCTGCATCTCCAGCCGCCTTATCTCCCTGACCTCGGGAAGCATCCGCGCCATCAGCTCATTGTATCGCCGTGTCAACGGGTCACCATCCTCGCTGCCCACATATCTCACTGTCACACCGAGAGCCTTGGCTATGTGCCGTCTGAAGAGGTCAAGGTCGAGTGTCATCTGCGTGTCAGAGGCATCGTCAAGACGCTTGAGGAAGTAGGTGGGAAAGGTAGTGCCGCTCACGGCATAGTCGCTGCCCTCGCACACAGTCACGTTGGGCAATCCCTCACACCCCTCTCTTATCATGCGCAGACGCTCGTCATAAGCATACTGCGACCTGTCTTCCCTCACGGCTATCACATACAGCCAGTCGGCATCGGCAGCCGCCTGCTCCACAAGGTATCTGTGTCCCAGCGTAAAGGGGTTGGCGTTCATCACCACTGCCCCTACCCTTGCGCCGTCGTGCAGGCTGTGGCGCATGGTCTTGAGATATTCGAGATAGCGCGACAGCCCTCCGATGCCCGTCTCCATGAGTATGGCCTCGGGCGACTCGGCCAGCAGCCTGAACGACAGACTGCTGAATATGCCCAGGTTGCGCGGCTTGGTGAACACCCTCACTATGTGATGTCCCCACCCACTCGCCACGGTCAGGAGATGTGACACTATGGTGTTGCACAAATGCTCTCCACCAGCCGCCTCCGCCACTGCCACACACTTGATGATGTTGCCCGAGAGTCCTCCTCCTGCAAGTATGCGCTCATCATCATCGCCATCGGTCACCACGGCATAATAGTCCATGTGGTCATATCTCAGCTGTCGCTCTGCCAGAAACCTCTCTATCCTCTTTCTATGTGCAGGCAGATGCGGAAACAGTTGGCTTATTGTCATTGCACTTGTCTTTTGTCTTATTTATAGGTGGCACTTACATAAGGCTCACCTTAATCATGTTAATGTTTGTTGACTGACATTCTCTGGCAACTGACATGACTGTGCATTACAGACAAGGCACAGTCAGCCACGGCCATTGTCATCACTGCCCGTCGCGTCATGCCCGTCGCGCCTCCATCCTGCCACCATCTGCTCTATTCTCTGCCATATCTCCTGCTGCGAGTGTTGCCTTGTGCGCATGCAATAGCGTGCATCCATGTGGCACAGCAGACACCTGCGTGCCGACCTGCCAGCCCTGTCGCGTGAGACAGGCACACCCTCAGCGTCTATAACGTCTATGTCAAAGAGCCGTCCGAGCGGATGCGTGTCCTCAATGTCGCACGTCATCCGCTTGACCTGCATCAGCGGCATGTCCACAGTGAGAAAAGCCTCGTAGCCAGTGTCCAGATCGCGCTCCACCATGGCATCAGCCTCCTTGGCAAATGCCACCTTCAGGGCCTCCACGGCAGCGTGAGCCACGGTGAGCGACACTTCATTGCGCTTGACGCTGCCCGGCATAACCACAGTCATGCACACCAGCGTCTTGTCGGGGTTGTCTGCCAACATCCTCATCTGCATTTCATGGCGCGCGTCGCGGCTCGCCAGCAGCCTGTCAAGCGTTATCATGTTCTCTCTCTAAGCCTTTGCCTTATTGTCCGTGCCTGAGTCTGCGATGTTTCTTATGACATCCATCACCGAGCCGTTGCGGTTAAGCACCACGCCCACCACCTTGTCGCCAAACGGCAGTGGCGCAGGCTTGCCAATGATGCTCAGAGCCTTGTCGCGGAGGCTCTCGAGAGTCACGAGCTTCAGCCCCGCGGCCTTGAGACGCTCAGCCACTTCAGGGCGTGAGGGGTTGACAGCTATGCCATGTTCAGTCACCACCACATCCACGGTGCTGCCCGGGGTGACGAGAGTGGTCACCTCGTCAACGACGCACGGTATTCTGCCCCTCAGCAACGGGCATACTATCACAGACAAAGCAGAGTCTTCCGCCGTGTCGGGATGTCCTCCGATGGCACCTCTGATGATGCCGTCGCTGCCCACAAGCACGTTGACGTTGAAATTCACGTCCACCTCAAGCGCGGAGAGTATCACTATGTCCAGATAGTGAGTGGCAGAGCCTTTCTCCATGGCACTGGCATACTCATAGGCGGCCACCTCCTTGTGCATACGGTCGTTTTTCATCGACTCCGCAGCCACCTTGTCAAACGACTGCACGTCTATGAGCCTCTCTATAAGCCCCTCTTCGTGCATCTTGACCATGTGTGCGGTGATGCCGCCCAAGGCAAACTTGGCCTTGATGCCCCTCTCTATCATGCTCTCCCTGATGTATTTCACCACGGCGAGCGACGCTCCGCCCGAGCCAGTCTGCATGGAGAAGCCGTCATTGAAATATCCACTGTTGATAACCACCTTTGCGGCCTGCTTGGCGAGCAGTATGTCGCGTGGGTTCTTGGTGTCGCGTATTGCCCCGGAGGCTATCTTTGAGCTGTCGCCCACGGAGTCTACCTCCACAACATAGTCCACATCATGCTCAGAAATGGAGTTTGGCGTGTTGGGATAGTCCACGAGGTCGTCGGTCAGCACCACCACCTTGTCGGCATAGCGCGCGTCGGGCAGTGCATAGCCCAGCGAGCCGCAGATGCTCTTAGCATTGGCAGAGCGGCTGTAGCCACAGGCGTTGCCGAGAGGGTCACATGACGATGCACCGAGGAACGCCACGTCGATGTGCAGCTCACCCGAAGCAATAGCACTGCCGCGTGCGCCGTGCGATCTGAACACTACGGGCTTTTCCATAAGCCCTCGGCTTATCTCGTCGGCCAGCTCTCCTCTCAGTCCCGACGTTGAAATCTGCGTGATGACACCGTTTTTGATATGCTCAATGAGCGGTCTGTGTACGTCCTGCAGGCTTGAGGCCGCCACATGCAGGTCTTTGAAGCCCATCTCTGCGAGCTTGTCAATCACCATATTGACCACCTTGTCGCCACCTCTGAAGTGGTGGTGAAAGGACACCGTCATGCCGTCCTTGAGACCAGTCTTTCTGATGGCCTCCTCGAGCGTCACGAGCTTGTCGCTGTGTTTCTGATATTGCAGTCTTGGCATTGTCTCCTTGGCTTTTGTGCCTTCATACACCTCCATGCCCATTCCTGCCGCTGCCTGCTCCACGAGGGCGCGTCTTTCTTTCATGCTGCTCATGCTATGTCCTCCTTGCTTATTACGCCCGACGCTATTGCCAGGTCTATTGTCCTTTGTGCGCGTATCACTACTGGTCTGTCCACCATCTTGCCGTTGACAGCTATGACTCCCGAGCCTCGTTTCTCGGCCTCCTTTATGGCCGCTATGACGGCGAGAGCCTTGTCTATGGCTTTCTGTGAGGGAGTGAACACCTCGTTGACTATCTCTATCTGTCTCGGGTTGATGATTGACTTGCCGTCAAAGCCGAGCTGGTGTATGAGTTCCACCTCTTTTCTGAATGTCTCCATGTCGTTGAGGTTGGAATAGACGGTGTCAAGCGCGTCAATGCCCGCTGCCCTTGCAGCCACCACTATCGTCTGCCTTGCCAGGAGCAGCTCCATGCCCTCTGGCGAGCGTTGTGTCTTGAGGTTGGCGCAATAGTCCTCCGCGCCAAGGGCTATGCCCATCATGCGCTTTGAGGCTGTCGCTATGGAGTAGGCGTTCACTATGCCGAGGGTGCTTTCTATGGCGGCCATGATCTTGGTCCTGCCGAGGCATCCTATCTCCTTTTCCACACGCTCTATCTCCCTTTCCACCTCCACGACTTCCTCTGCGGTCTCGGTCTTGGGCATACGTATCACGTCCACGCCTGCCTTCACCACGGCCTCGATGTCTTTCTTGCCGTAGGGAGTGTTGAGCGGATTGATGCGCACCACCATCTCCGTGTCGCCATAGTCAATGGACTTGAGCGCATTGTACACGAGGAGCCTTGCGGTGTCCTTTTCGGCCATCGTGACAGAGTCCTCGAGGTCGAGCATTATGGAGTCTGGTCCATAAATATATGCGTCCTGCATCATGCCAGGGTTGTTGCCCGGCACAAACATCATGGTTCTTCTTAATCTTTGCATAGACTGTTTGTTCTTTAGGTCATTTGTCCTGTTGACAGTATTCTTTGGTTTTTCTTCTTGATCAGTGCATAAAGCCAACGTCACGCGGGTGTGTCACCCGGCTCAATCGGCCCACACGTCCTTGCCGGTGGCTCTCACCGCGGCGGCGGTGACCCTTGCCCTTATCGTGCAGTCGAGCGCACCCTTGTCAGTGGCTGTCACCTCAGCCTGTGTCACGCCGAGACCCTCAAGAGTCTCCGTTATCACTCTCTTTATCTGGTCGCCAAACTGATAGGCCACCGAACTCTCGAGCTGCACGTGCAGCCCTTCACTTTCTGCCGGGGCTATCCGTATCATTATGTCACCTGACTCCATTGTGCCGGCGATAGCTGTCTTTAGCTCCATAGGTCAATATGTTTATCGTT
>CAMGFM010000099.1 GCA_946055365.1 uncultured Prevotella sp.
AACCAATAAAACAAAAGAGACATGAAAAAAAAGTTATTCTTCGCAATGGCTGCGGCAGGTATGCTCACAGCTTGCTCAAGCGACGACACTCTCGACGCTACATCTCAGGTTCTTCCCGAGCTCTCTCAGGAGAAAATACAGCTTGGCGTAGCCTCCTCTTCTGCCGCAGTGCGCGGTTCTGGCACTATCGGCAGCATGGAAGATGCCACAAACGAATGGGCAGGACAGGAGTTCTGGGTTTACATGCTCAACAAAGGCACCATGAAGGTGGCAAAGTATGCTGACCCCCAGGGCACTGAGTCAGACGTTTACAACAACATGCAGTTCACCGCTCCCTCCAGCACCGCATCAGGACTGGCAAGCACCACCAATGGCGAGATATGCTACTATCCCGTGAGCGGCAACTATGACTTCTGGGGCTACGTTGTTGACGACGCTGCCGGACAAAGAGGCCAGCAGCCTACAGTAAAAATGCTTGACGCTACCGACCAGACCACTACCGACGAGAACGAAGCCGTAAAGCGCGTGGTAGACATCAACATCGACGGCACACAGGACATCATGGCAGGCAAGGCAGAGCCCACCGCTGACGACATCCGCAATCTCGGCACAAGATCGGGCGACTACTTCTCTGCCTATGCAGCACGCAAGAGCGTACAGCCTAACATCAAGTTCAACCACCTCCTCACACGCTTCACATTCAAGGTAAAGGCAGGCAACAAGGCCACAGCAGGCAATGGCCAAAACACAGAGGCCATGACTGTGCAATCCATCAGGCTGGCGTCTCTCACACAGGGTCATCTCACAATAGCACACACCGAAGACATGGCCGTAACAGACCTTCTCAAATTTGACGGCACTGCCGCTACGGTAGACGAGTACGGAGTGGCTACACTGAATGACGCAACAAATCTTGTGGTCAAGCAGCGTGCCGCAGGCTCAACAGCCAACGACCCGCTTGTAGGTATTGATCCAGATGATCCCGTGATACTGACATGGGACGATGCTGAGAACAAGGGCGTAGAACACCAGATTGGCGAGGCTCTCCTCGTGGCTCCCGGCGAGACTGTATATCCTCTCACAATCGACCTTCAGCAGAAAGTGCAGACCAACACAGGCGGCTCAACCACCACACCTAAGCCGCTCCAGTTCAAGCACAACCTCACCATGGGCAACGGCATGAAGTTTGAGGCAGGCAAGTCTTATGAGATTGTCATCACTGTCTACGGTCTTGAGAAGATTGACGTGACAGCAACACTCGTGCCTTGGCAAGACGGCGGCAAGATTGACATCGACGACGACCGCGACCCGCAGAGCCAGTTCACAGGCGGCTCTTCCAACTAACGCCTACGGCACACACAAGCCACGCATCTCCTGACACCGCAGCCCACACCATAGAGCAGCGCGACTCACACAGGAGATGCGCAGGCTTAAGCTGCTTAACGACACACAGCAGGGCAACTGACAAAACAAACAAAAAACATCAAGTGTTAATGAACAGAAAATTTTTATATCTCGGACTCGCTGCCACTGCCATGCTCACCGGCTGCTCAAGCGATGACGACTTCGCGGCAGGCAACGAGCCTGTGGGCAACAGCGACACGCCCATCATGCTCACCATGAGCCAGGACGGCAACAAGACCCGCGCCGAGCTCGGCAACAAGGACGAGCAAGGCAACTATGACGGCACTTTCACCACCGACGCTCTCGGCATATACTGCCTTGCCACAGGCAAGATTGACGCGCAGGAAAACATCAACTGGAACACGGGGATAGACAATCCCAACATCCTGTGGCTCGAGAACATACGCGCAAAGGCCGTGACCAACACCGTGGACGGCACAAAGGTGACCGACCTGCAATGGTATGACAACACCAAGCGCTACTATCCGATGGGCAGCCAGTACAGATACACCTTCTATGGCTATCATCCCTATGGCACTCCCGTGAAGAACGGCACCACATATTCCATCGACATAACCAACCTTGACGGCACAAAGGATGTGATATGGGGCAAGACAGGCACTCCCACGGGCAACCAGTTTGCCGACTTTGCCTATAGCGCACTCTTCTTCCGCGAGAACAAGAACGCACTCGGCACTGCCTACAACGCGCGTGACTTCCTGCCCAAGCTCGTGTTCAAGCACAAGCTCATGAAGTTTAACATCATCATCAAGAAAGGCACCGGCGACGACCTTGACAAGGTGGGAGTAAAGAACGTCACCCTGCACAACGTGTCTAACAAAGGCACTCTTGTGATAGCCTCACAGGACGGCACCAACGAGGGCAAGTTCACTCCTGACTGGACCTCCACCACCACGCTCACGCTCAAGAACAACAACGGCACACCGCTCAGCGGAGGCGACTACTTCGGCGACAACGACCAGAGGACCATCGGCGGCGGCTTCCTGCTGCCCGCGCTCGAGAAACAGCCCAACGGAACATATCCCGACAACGGCTACACGGAGGGCGGCATGGCCAACAAGGGCGTGTTCCGCCTGCGCGTGGACTTCAACAGACGCGGCGATGTCTATGACACCACCTACAAGGCGGCACAATATGAGATCGTTCCTCCCGCCGAAGGATGGAAACAGGGCTATGAGTATGACATCATAATCACCGTGTCCACTCCCCTCGAGGTAGCGTCTACAGCCTATCTCACACCGTGGGAGAAAGGAGAGATAACACTCCGATAAGCCACACTACACCTGTCATGCACAGACGGCGAGTCACGCTGACGCAAAGAGGCACTTTTGCCAGCGCAAAGAGGCACTCTGCACACACAGAGTGGCACTTCGCAAACGTGAAGCGGCACTTTTGCTCACGCAAGGCGACATGTCATGCCAACGGCAAATGCACACCGTCAACATGACACCACACGCACACTGTCAAGACCAGCCATCTGAAGACAGGTCACATGCAGCGAGGCCAATGCTCTCGCCGCACATACACAGGCTATACGTTTCCTTTTTCAGACAGCCCGGCAGCATGTCCACAGACATGGGCAAGGCTCCGGGACTGTCTGATATTCATTTTTACAAGTCACGACACACACTTTGCTTCATCAAAGCACCGCTTTGTTTCAGCAAAAACTTACATTTTGTTTCATCAAAAGCACCACAAATGAAAAAGAAACTACTCACACTGCTATTCATGACCATGTCACTGACGGCGACAGCACAGCGTCTCGCCTTTAACACCGACGCGGCATGGGATCTCTTCATGACTCCCACGCTCGGAGCGGAGATGACCGTCGGCGACCGCAGCACCGTGGGCTTGACCGTCAAGGGCAACTACCGCCCCTGGGGACTGCCGATGAAGATGTTTGTGGTGCAGCCAGAATACAGATACTACTTTTCGGGACGTGTCATGAACAACATGTTCGTGGGTCTCGGCGCGCTCGCCACCTTCCATGACATCACCTACGACGGCAAGGTGTATGACGGCATTGCCTACGGAGGCGGCGTTACATTCGGCTACGTGTTCAAGCTCACAAGGCGTCTGCGACTGGACTGCCATGCGGGCATGGCCATGACCGGCTACAGAAGAAAAGAATATTATGACGGAGACAACTACAACCACGACTATGTGATAGACGGCATTATCAAGACCAACGCCACGGGCGTAAGCCTCATGCCCTACAAGCTGGGAGTGTCTCTAAGCTATATAATACACTGACACACGCGGCTCATGTGCCGCGGCGTGACGCACACTGCCACGCACAAGGGCATGGACGCATGCGCAGCTCACTTGCAGAAAACAGCAAATACAATCACTACAAAACCCCAGACTATATGAAGCACACACTCAACTACATTCTCAGACGGCTCACTATGATATGCCTGGCAGTCGTGATGGCAGTGGCAAACATCGGCACTGCCAAGGCACAGTCAAGCTATATGGACGTGACCATAAAGGTAGGTGTCAAGGAAGGCTCCAAGGTCCAGCACCGCACCGTACTATACTCCGTCTTATACAAAAGGGCTCAGGCAGAAAACGCGGCCAACGTCCTGCAAGATGCCATAAACAGATATGACAACGGCGATGACAATGCCATAGAAAACGCGAAGAGAAGCCTCAACATACCTCTTGACAAGTCAAAAAACAATGGTACAATAGAGATTTCTGCCAAGGAGGGCATGTATGTGCTGATTGTATACATGGACGGCAACCTCCACCAAATTGTGGAAATCAAGGACAACAAGACGGAATATGAAGTTACGTTGGTAAGCGACAGAAGGACCATCGAACAGGTGGATGTCAAGGGAACGTATACTGGCAAACCCGAGATTGACGGTGATACAGGCTTTGACGACGGAGTGAGCGTCACATTCCCCATTTCCTTTAAATTACCCCCAGGCTACACCACCGACGACTCCAGACTGATAGTGCAGCCCCACATCATAGACTGCCAGACGGAAGACACGGTGGACATCTTGTCTCCGCTGGTGTTTGAAAGCGCACGCTATCATGAGCTGCAAGACCCGCGCATGGGCTTTGACTATTTCAAGAATGACACCCTGGCCGTGGGCTTTAAGAAAAACACCCTGGCCGCAGGCAAAGGCTTCGCCTACGAAGGCACCGTCACATACACCAAAAGAGACAAGGAGAAGACCTATGTGTGCTTCTTCCCGCTGTCACTGGAGGACTATCACCACGTGATATGGAACAGTGCCACCGAGTCGGGCTCATGCCTGACGTTCAGACCGATGAAATTTGTCAACCTCAGCGTCGCCACAGCCGACATACCCCTCACAAGCGAGTTTGCGCAGATAGCGAGAGCCATCACAAGAGACATTCCGAGAGACCTGAGACTGAGGTTTGTCCGGAGCACGGCCGAGCTTATAGACGACTCACTCAACCAAGTGGAGAAAGACAAGTTCATCAACGAGCTGCTGCAACACGGCAACAAGCTCACGGAAATATTCATTCAGGGAGGCGCATCGCCCGAGGGCAGCCTGCAAATAAACACCAACCTCGCAAAGGAACGCAGCCAGATGGCAGTGAACATCGTAAAGGCGAGAGTGCCTGCTGACGTGCGCGTGAGGGTAAAGGAGCCCAGAGTGTACACATGGCAGGACGTGGTGGACGCACTGAGGAAAAACGGTGACGACACAGTGACAGAAACGGTGGCAGACATCGTGGCAAACAACCGCCCGGAAGCCGTGTTTGCAAAGCTCAAGGAGCTGCCTTTCTATGACACGCACATCACGCCAGTGCTTGAAAACATGCGCATGATGAACGCCCAATACCAGTATGTGGTGTCAAAGGCAATGGATCCCGAAGAGGCTCTGGCTGAATATGAGAAGCACAAGCAAGACTATATGTCGGGCAGAAAGACATTCTCACTCGGCGACTACTACAATCTCTTCCAAGTGATCAGAGACAGCACCGACATGGACACACTCACGGTGCTGGCATACAACACCGTGCTGAAAGAACCCGACTATCACAAGATCAACTTTGCCTCTTACGTGGCAAACAAGATGGCCATGATGAAGATAAGGAGAGGCACTCCCGACACGGAAATACTAAGACCTTTTATTATGAAGGTAATGTATTGAAACTGGAAAAGAAGTCGAAGAAGAACAGCAGAA
>CAMGFM010000100.1 GCA_946055365.1 uncultured Prevotella sp.
TTGTAACGGCGCAGTATGGATGCCTCCATCTCGTCATAGTCTCTGCCACGGAAGTAATGATAGTTGTCGCCGGCGGGGTCTGCCCATATAGAGTCCCACACGGCGGGGCTTACCTTGCCCTGTATGGCAGTGAGAAACTCCTGATAGGCCTCCCATTGCTGCTCTTCCTCGTCGGTGAGTCCGTTGAAGCCCACGTCCTGTCTGGCCCTCGCTCCGGCATTGGTGGCAAAGGCATAGGTGACGGTGGCCTGATTGGGTATCTTGCCCCACTGTGTGTTGGTGAAATTGACGCTGCCGTCGACGGGCATGCCGCTCTCATAAAACTTGCGTCCGTCTCTCAGTATGTCCTCACTTACCTCTCCGAGGTTGATATAGAAGTCGCCGCCATAGTCAGACGCCACTCCCTGCTCACGTGTGTAGATGAACGGGTCGAGCATCCAGAACTCTATGTACTCAATATTGGCAGCCTCAAAGTCGTTGGTGTCGAGTTTGCGCATCATACCGCCCCAATGGCCCGTCGGATTATTGAGCGTTCCGTCAGGATTGAGGTCAGGATTGAAGTTGTAAGGGCCTCTCTCGTTGGGGTAATAGGCGAGGTTCAGCACGCTGAGTGTGGACGTAGCGCCCGTGTAGGAGCTTTGGTCGCGGTAAGGAAACAGCTCATTGACATATATCTCGCGCACGTAATGGTTGCTAAGCTGGTCGAGGTCGCTCTTGATGTGTGCAGGAGTGAGTGACGAACTGCGCCTTGTGAAGAGTGGATCGATGGTGTACCACGCGAGACGCGAGCGGTTGTAGCCACTGCGGAGCGTAGTCTTGTCGCTGCTTTCGGCAAACATCGTAGGCACAGACGATATTATCCACGACGAAGGTGTGGACACATCGATGGTGTTCTTGGTGTTTTCGAAATCATCGAGATAAGACGCATTGTCCTGCACGCCTCCCACCTTGCCTGCGATGAGCTGCGCAAACTCTCCTGTGAACGATATGCTCGACGGTTGCGTGAGATGCAGGAATGGTATGCGGTCGAGCATGTTTGTGAGCCACTGGCTGTTCTGCTTCCAGTTGATGTTCAGTCCCCATATAGTGTTGTTGAGCGGCTCCGAGCCCATGTTCACCTTATTGGTAAGAGCCTGTTCAGAGAGGTGCTGCACGGTACCCGACATCTGTAAAGCCTTAGAGAAGGTATATTCCCAGTTCATTCCGAAGAGCGTCTTGCGCTGTTGCGAATAGTCGGTGTTGCTTTCGAGCGACACGTTCACCGACGTACCTGCGTCAAGGATGCTCTGATTGAGTATCGTAACCTCGCCTGCCGAATAGTCAACGCTATAATCCGTGCCTTCGGCAAGCGTTATGCCGCCCGCGGTCACCAGCACGCTTCCCCTCGGAATGTTGTATGAGCCGAGCGAGATGACATTCGCGCTGGTGCCGCGAAACTGTCCCATAAGCACATACTTGTCTTTCTCGGCTATCTGTCTTGCAATGGTTTTCGTAGAGTCATACAGTTCTGTAAATGCATAGCCCCTTGCCCTGTCGGGCGACACGCCTTTAGACACGAGAAGCCTGTAGATGTTGCTGCCGAAAGGCTCTGCCACGGGGAAGAACACTCGTCCGTTGCTCACGGTGTAGCCCTCCACATAGTCAAAATAGCCATTGGGATGAGCCTTGCCGTTGTTGTCGAGGCGGTCTGCGCCCAGCACCTTCACGAGAGTCATGTCCTTGACCTGCGGCTCGGGTATATAAGTAAGGTAAACGCCCGCCGTGTCGCTCTGAAACTTCACGTCAAGGCGAAACTTCTCCTTTTCCACTGACGACGCGAGGTAATATACGTTTTTCATCATGAGCCTCCAGTTGCCCTGATGAGGGTTGTTGCTGGTGTTCTTGAGCGACTTTACGAAAAGAGCCTTGTTCACATCGGTCACGTCGGCGGCAAACTCGCCCACCTGAAACGTCTGTCCGCCGTAGGTATATTCATACGCCACGGCCAGCACCTGGTCAGTTTGCAGCGTGGTCTTGAGCGACACATATCCCAGTGCGGTGTTCACGCTATATTCTGATGAAGTAAGCAGTCGCGCCTTCTCCAGTTTCTCATAGTCAGTGCCGCCCATAAATCCGGGGATAGCGTCAAGCACAGTAGAAGTATGGTCGATGTCACGCGCGGCAGCGTAAGTGCCAGTCATGGCGGCATACTCAGTGTTGGCGGCATTGGAAGGCACAGGCTGTCCAGAGGCACTCCACAGAGGATTGCTGACACGTGCGTTCTCGCCAAGGTCGGTCAGGGCGATGATGTCGCGCGTGTTGGAGGTAGTACCCGCCTTGTTGGTGACCCATATCTCCACTCTGTTGATTTTAATGCCCGACGCAATGTTGGGCAGTGTCCTCATGTTGTCGTCATAACGCTCCTGAAAGAAGTGAGAGAGGAAGAAGTGGCGGTTTTCCTCATAGTTGGCGGCATCAATCTCAAACGGCGTAAACTGCTTGCCGCCCTGCGACGACACGCTCTTTGTGGCAGACTTTTTCTGCGATGCCACCAGCTGCAGCTTGAGCCTGCCAAACTGCAAGTCGGTGCGCAGTCCGAACAACGACGACGCGCCCTTTACGAGCGACGAGTTGGAGGGAAACGACACGTTGCCAGCCTCTACGAGCTTGACAATCTCGTCTTCCTTGCCGTCATATTTGAGCTTTAGGCTCTGCGCGTCAAAGTCAAACGTTGCGTCAGTGTTGTAGTTGAGGTTCATATTGACCTTGTCGCCCACCTTGCCGTTGACACTGAGATTGATTCTCTCGTCAAAATTCATTGTCGTAGTGCGCCTGTTGCGTATGGGCAGTGAGGGGTTCTCGATGTTTTTCATCGTCGCACCAAACTTCAGCTCCGCCGTTCCCTGCGTCTTGATGCGCACGCCGCCGGGTCCAAATATTTTCTCTGCAGGGCCCAGCTCAAAGTGCATGTCGGTAAAGTCAAACCTATCCTTGCCCTTTGCCTGAAATATCTCGTCGTTTTTCTGCCTGAAGAAACTGCCAAACAGTTTTTTCTCGCTCCATTTCATATACTCCTCACACGTCATCATGACAGGTGTGTATATGTAAGTGTCGCCCATCTTCGCGCCGAAGACATAGCTGTCGAGCGAGTCGTTGTAAGTCACGTCCTGCCGGAGGTTTTCTGGCATATTGAGGTCGGCAGGGCCGCGGTCGAGATCGCTTATCTCCACTGCCTGCGTGCGCTGTATCTTCCAGCGCGGGTTGAGCAGCGAGTCGGGAATGTCCTCGTCCTCTATCTCCACCTGCCTTTTCACCACGAGCGTGTCGCCCTCTGCGGGAGCCACCTCGGCAGTGTCCTGCATGGCCTGCCAGTTGGGGCGCAGCAAGTCGCGTCCCGGCACGGCTGGCGGCGGCACGTTTGCTCCCTGCGGCCTTGCCTGCTGCAACGGACGTGCAGGCGGCAGTTGTGTCACGGCTCGCGTGATGGCAAAACAAGCCAGTGCCGACATCATAAGCGCGACAACGGCAAGCCTTGCGCCCGATACGGCGCACAAGACACGAGTCAGGAAGTGATGAAATATGTCTTTATACTTTCTCAAAATAGTATGTCAGGGATGCTCTATTATGATTTCACGATTTTGCTGTTGTCATCACGGGCGAGTGTGGCAATGTCCTTGGCGGAGTGACAACGCACTTGCCACATGCGTCATCTGCCTTGCCACGTGCGTCACAGCCACTATGCACGTGTCATTCACCTACTTTTCACTTACAGTAATGAGTCCGTGCATGTCACACACCCATGCTATCGGCACGCCTATGCCGTCGCCACCCTTTTATTTTATCTGCTTGAGGGCGAGCTTCACCACCTGTCCTACAGGCAGCGACGGGTCTTCGGCAAGTATTGCGCCCACTACCTTAGCCGAAGGTGCCGGTGCAAAGCCCAGCATTGCGAGCGCGGCCACAGCCTCATCGCGCACTCCGTTGTCCACGACGGACATTACGTCCGCGCCTGCCGACGCTTGCGGTGCCATGCCTGCCGACTCTATTTTGTCCTTGAGGTCTATGATGATGCGCTGCGCCGTCTTCAGGCCTATGCCCTTGACCCCTTTCAGCAGCCTCTCGTTGCCCGTGGATATGGCGTCACACAGCTCGGCAGGCGTAGACGACGACAATATCATGCGCGCGGTGTTCGCCCCAACGCCCGACACGCCTATCAGCAGTCGGTACAGCACACGTTCCTGCTGCGTGGCAAACCCATATAACGTGTAGGAGTCGTCACGGCCTCCTGCCACGAGATTTTCGTGTACATACAGTTTCACCTCACTCTTGCCCTGTATGGCAGAGTAGGTGTTGAGTGAGATGTTAAGCGCGTAGCCCACGCCATAAGCCTCCACCACAGCCTGCGTGGGAGTCAGCTCGGCGAGCGTTCCTTTTATATAGTCTATCATAATGGTTGTCTGTATATGTGTGAGACAGCGACACAAGCCGCCTCGACTCCTTACAAAGAGGCACAAGGCAAAGACACTGCCGCCATCGTTAATCGCATAAGTCATGATGCCACATCCGCCATTGCGCATGTGTGGCTTAAGAAATAACGCTGCACGACACTGTTTTATTGTGCCGTGACACATGATTTTTTTCGTGTGGCACATGCCGCATGGCGTGTCGCCACCCGCCACCTGCCACCTCTCCCGACGGCAAGTGGCACTTCAGGAAATTATAGTGGCTCTTTGCACATGCCAAAATGCCACTTTTCACACGCAAAAGAGGCTCTTTACACATGCCACAGCGTCACTCTGCCATGCGCATAGCCATCACTACGCCACATCGGCAACGCACCATGCCCTGCCCCTACATGCCTGTCCACCTGCCGCACATGCCCTTTGCACATCCCTGCATTGTTTGTCACGGGTACTGTATGCCTTAGCAAAAAAACATAAAAAGGCTGCCCTGCCACACGGTTTTTTCGCCTTTTATGAGTAACTTTGCATTAATTGCAAACATGTGACACAACACGGCTGTCACCAATCCACATTATACGCATGCACAAACACCACATATCTACGGCAAAAGCACTGCTGACGCTTGCGGCATGTGTGCTGATACTCGCCGTCAACGCCATCAGCAAGAACGGCAAGCTCATGGGCTATGACCCCAAAGGCAATGCCGAGGTGACAAACGCCACTGCCAACGACACCATAACCGTGGGCGAAGACGGCAGCATGGTCATAAACACCGCCCCGTTGGGCAAGGACATCATAGGATATGCAGGCACGGTGCCTGTGAAAATCACCGTCACCGACGACACGGTGAGACAGATAAGCGTGATGGACAACGAAGAGACGGGCAGCTTCCTCAGACGCGCGGAGCAAGTGACCGCACAGTGGACAGGCAAGAGCCTTGAGGAGGCGGCAGCGGCAGAAGTAGATGCCGTGAGCGGAGCGACCTACACGTCTGAGGCCATCATCGCCAACGTGGAAAGGGGACTGCAATATGCCATGCTCCACAAGTCTGCGGCAGAAAAGGCCAAAGACAGCCCGCTGTCGACAAAGGACATCGCCGCCATAGTGGTGGCTCTGTGCGCCGCCATACTGCCCCTGTTCGTCAAAAACC
>CAMGFM010000101.1 GCA_946055365.1 uncultured Prevotella sp.
ATAGGCGCAGCACAAGAGGACAGACAGAACGACTGTATGCCGAAAAGACACCGCATACGCGCTAATGCAAAGCGGCACCTTTGACACAGTTAAGAGCCGCCTCGACGATGGCAAGTGCCACTTTAAGAAACTCTAAGTGCCACTTTAACGACAGAGAAGTGCCACTTTAGCGACAGGAAAGTGCCACTTTAGACACAGAGAAGTGCCACTTTTATTAAAGCAATATGCCACATGCGACAATATGGCGTGACCATAATGAAACCGCCGCAATGCCAGCAAACCGCGCATTGAGTGCCGACAGTCAACCAAAACATTGCACTCTGCACACTATCAACATACACGCAGGATGCGCCAATAGAAAAGCCGCCAACGGCGGAATGACCTTACGGGGACGTATATACCAACAAAACCAAAAATTTTTACATAACGTGGAAGAAAACCTTAAAAGACATATCACAGACCTGGCCGCACGCTACGAGACAAAGGCGTTTCTCGCCTCCGACCCCAGCAGCTTCATGCACAGAGTGGCAGGAGAGGCCAATCAGGAGGCTATGGCGTTCATGGCCTCATGCCTCAGCTATGGCTCACGCAAGCAGTTCTTTCCGAAAATAGAATACTTGCTAAACGCCTCGGAGGGACATGCCGACCACTGGGTGAGAAACCGCACATTCAGACAGCACATCGACGACAGCGACAAATGCTACTACAGGCTCAACACATGCCATGACATAAGGCAACTGCTGGAAGCCTACTCCACAATGCTCAACACTCACGGCAGCATGAAGTCATTTGTAAGCAACACATGCGGCCACAGACCTGTCACGGGACTCGATGCCGTGGCAGCCATCACCTCCTACTTCGCCGCACACGGCATAAGAAGCGTCATACCGCAAGACACCAAGTCGGCATGCAAACGCGTGTGCATGTTTCTGCGCTGGATGGTGAGAGACAACTCGCCCGTAGACCTCGGGCTGTGGGCAGACGTCATAGACAAGAAAACGCTTGTCATGCCGCTCGACACCCACGTCGTGCAGGAAGCACACAACATGGGACTCATATCCTCGCGCACGGCATCAATGTCGACGGCACTGAGACTGACGGAAAAGATGAAAGAGGTGTTCCCCGACGACCCTCTTAAGGCAGACTTTGCCCTCTTCGGACTCGGCGTGGACGACAACCGCAATGCCTTGCGAGCAACTCCATGATTATTGTTTCACACAAGAACATGACACAACCGACAGCACGCACATACATTTCACAAGCACAGCCGCGCACAAGCGACAAAAAACAAAGGCATTTGTTTTGTATTTCGCTCAGTTTGCACTAACTTTGCACATTATGAGAATAGATATATTAACCGTTCTGCCCGAAATGATAGAGGGATTCGTCAACGAGTCCATACTGATGCGCGCCCAGAAAAAAGGCATTGTCGAGATACACATACACAACCTGCGCGACTACTCCACAAACAAATGGCGCAGGGTGGACGACTATCCCTATGGGGGATTTGCAGGCATGGTCATGCAGTGCGAACCCATAGACCTGTGCATAAGCAAGCTGACCTCAGAGAGACAATATGACGAGATAATATATACATCGCCCGACGGAGAACAGTTCAACCAGCATGTGGCAAACGACCTGTCGCTCAAGGAAAACATCATAATCCTCTGCGGACACTACAAAGGCATAGACCAGCGCATAAGAGAACATCTCATCACACGCGAAATAAGCATCGGCGACTATGTGCTGACAGGCGGAGAGCTGGCGGCGGCAGTGATGACCGACGCAATAGTGCGCGTGGTGCCGAGAGTAATAGGCGACGAACAGAGCGCACTAAGCGACTGCTTCCAGGACAACATGCTCTCCGCACCCATATACACACGACCCGCAGACTACAAAGGGTGGAAAGTGCCTGAAATACTCCTCAGCGGCAACGAGGCAAAAATAAAGAACTGGGAGATGGAGCAGGCAATGGAGCGCACAAAGACACTCAGACCCGACCTGCTGAACGACAAATGACGGCAGACAAACGACCAGCGTGACAGGCACAATGCGCAACACGGTATGCGCACACGCCTGCACGCCCTTAACTTATAGGACCATTTACCATACCAATTAAAAACATACAACGTAATGAAGAAGACTTTTTTCGCGGCAATAGCAATGTCTATTGCATTTATCTCAACGTCCGTGGCGCAGGACGGCCTTCTCGGCAAATATAAGCGGCAGACCTCCACGCCACGCAGCTATGTGTGCTACCGCACATCCGAACCCATGAAGATAGACGGCAAACTCAAAGAAGCCGTATGGACAAAGGCCGCACAGACAGAGTCGTTTGTCGACATCAGCGGCGAGGGATTCCCCACGCCAAAGTATGACACCAAGGCACGTATGCTGTGGGACGACAACTATCTCTACGTGTCTGCCGTGATTGAAGAGCCAAACATCGTGGCAAACCTCACACAACGCGACACTATCATCTATCATGACAACGACTTTGAGGTGTTTATCGACCCCGATGGTGACGGTATGAACTATTTTGAAATAGAAAACAACGCACGTGGTGTCATTTTTGACCTCATGCTAGACAAAGCCTACCGCTCAGGAGGCAACTTCCTCGTGCAGTGGGACTGCCCCGGACTCAAGCTCGCCGTGTCTCACGACGGCACACTCAACAAACAAAGCGACACCGACCGCTCCTGGACAGTGGAAATGGCAATACCGCACAAGGCACTCATAACCAATTTCTACAAACAGCCCAAGGGAGGAGACATGTGGAGGCTCAACTTCTCACGCGTGCAGTGGCTTAAGAAAGGCGGACCCGAGGAAAACTGGGTGTGGACACCCACTGGAGAGATAGCAATGCACATGCCCAACCAATGGGGCTTCCTCCAGTTCTCAGAAAAGGTGGCAGGCACCGGCACAGAACCGTTCCTCTGCCCATACGACATGGCAGCCTACAAACTGCTGTGGGCAATGTTCTACGAACAGCTTGACCGCAAGAGCAAGGAAGGCAAGTTCGTGTGCAACATAGAGAGCCTCGGACTCACCGACTCTGACATCGCCACACTGCCCAAGGGCAGCTACATAGACATGGAAGCCACTCCCAACCTCTTCCGCATAGCCATAAAGGTGGGCGGAACTAACAAGAAATATGTGGTTGACCACAACGGCAGGTTCTCCGTAGAGTAACACACAAGTGATCCCTGCTATACCTATTATATATATAGGCACACCTAATATAGGCAGACTTGACGCCTAACATAGGCGGACATGACATTAAATATAGGCGGACTTGGCATATCCACTGTCCGCCTATATTTTTTATATAACCAAAAGCTACATCGGCAACAAGACAGACAACACCGCATACATCTGTTGCACCCATGCCACAAAAGACAAGGCAAAACAGACTCGTCGGGCACACCTTATGCCGCGACAAACAGCCCATTGAAGATGGATTGATGCCCATTGTTTTTGTTCAAAAATAAGGTTTAAACGGACATAATTAATGACAAAGGTCAATTTATGGGTTTATTTGCATGAGAAAAATATCAAAATATTTTGTCTATTCTGAATTTTTACGTTCCTTTGCACCCGAAAAACAAAGGATAACAACAATAATTCTCACAATAAAGAGCCAATTAAAAGAATGTGACAGTCCCCAAAACGGAAGCGCGATGCCAACGAGGGATTCGTCTTAGAGCTGAAAACAACAAACAGTAATATCAATTATTAAATTTACTAAAAGTATGAAGAAAATCACTACTCTTTTTGCTGCTGCCATGCTCACACTCAGCATGTCTGCACAGACAGTAAGCGAAAGCAAGACATTGGACAATGTCTATGTTGGTGTAAACGCAGGTCTTGCCACAAAGGCTACGCACAATGCTTGGCTTAAAAACATGAACCCCAACTTTGGTGTACGTGTAGGCCGCAACTTCACTCCCGTCTTCGGTCTCGCCGTTGAAAGCAATCTCTACTTCAAGAATACAAACGGATATAGCACCGGCACATTCATCAATGCCATGAACACATCACTCCTTGGTACTGTCAACCTCAACAACTGGATTGGCGGCTACAAGGGCGAGCCACGTTTCTTTGAGGTTTACGCCGTATATGGCATGGGCTGGGGTCACGTGTTCTCTAACAAGCAGAGCGTAGGCAAGTCTGACCACCTTACTTCTAAGGTTGCAGCTGACTTTGCATTCAATCTTGGCAAGAGCAAGGCATGGCAGATCTACGTTGAGCCGTCACTCAACTACGTTCTCAACGGCTGCGGATACGAGGGCATACAGTACAGCATCAACAACTCAGGCTTCCAGCTCAATATTGGTGTAAACTATAAGTTCAAGAACTCTAACGGCACTCACAACTTTGTGATCGCTCCTATGAAAGATCAGGCTGAGATTGACGCTCTCAACGCACAGATCAACAGCCTCAGAAGCGACATGAGCAGCCTCCAGAGCGACATGAGCGCAAAGGAGAACGAGTGCAAGGCAGCTCTCGCAGCCAAGGACAAGGCTATCGCCGACCTCCAGCAGGCTCTTAAGGAGTGCAACGAGCGTCCCGCAGCCAAGGCTACCGTAACCAACCTCCAGCCGACAGTGCTCTTCGGTCAGGGCCGTTCTACTGTTGACGCAGCACAGTATGCTCCGATTGAGCTTATCGCAAGCTATATGAAGAACCACAAGGACGCAAAGGTTGAGATCAAGGGCTACGCTTCTCCCGAGGGCAATCCTGAAGTAAACGCAAGAATATCACAGGCTCGCGCAGACGCAGTGAAGAACATCCTCGTAAAGAAGTACAAGATTGCAGCTGACCGCCTCATCGCCACCGGTATGGGTGCTACAGACGAGCTCTTCGAGCAGGTAGAGTTCAACCGTGTTGCCACTTTCAACGACATCACAAAGTAATCTGACCCCAAGATACATATTATAAGAGGGTTGCCAAGTATCATCCTTACATGGCATACCCTCAAAACACAAAAAACTGATGACCAGATGCAAACGGTCATCAGTTTTTTTTGTCTTATAAAAGACTGTCCTTAACTTTCAAAGAGCCTGCACGACGTTTCAGAAATGAGCGTTTAGCATCCCTAAAGTGCCGCCTTACACTTTCTAAAGTGCCGTTTTAGCATCTCTAAAGTGCCACTTTAGCATCTCTAAAGTGGCACTTTAGCTCCCCTAAAGAGCCTCTTTAGTGCTGCCAAGCTACTCCTTTCAATTAGAGAGAAAGCCTTGCTTTTCAGAAATGCATAATTCTTGACAGCGTGTAAGAGCCTCCATTAACATGCAACAGAGGCTCTTATGCCCCACTCCATCACTTTGTCTTCTTCACATTGGTCATCTTATAAACCAGCGTGCCGCCCTTCATGATGTCCTCATGAGAGATATAGTTGTTGGTGTATTTCTTGCCGTTGAGAAGGATGTAGTCTACATATTTATTGTCCTTGGATATGCCGTCGGCAATGACGGTAAATGTCTTGCCACCGTCCAGATGAAGCACGATTTTGGGCATCTGCGGTGCGCCAAACACATACTTGCCGCTGACGGGATCGACGGGATAGAAACCCATAGCGGAAATCATATA
>CAMGFM010000102.1 GCA_946055365.1 uncultured Prevotella sp.
ACAAAGAACACTTCTGGAAGGAGATAGGACGCGGCATACGCGAAGTCGGCATACTCGAGATGGAGCTGTATATATCAGGCACGCGTCTCGTAATGATAGTGGACGCACCGCAGGACTTTGACTGGGACACTGCCATGGCGCGTCTTGCCACACTGCCAAGACAGCAGGAGTGGGAAAACCACGTGGCGCAGTTTCAAAACTGCGACTCCAACGCCACATCATCGCAGAAATGGAACATGATGGAGCGCATGTTTTATCTCTACCCTGAAGAAGAGACGACAATCTGAAGAAAAACAAAATAACCAAAGGTGGCAGTCACAGACACATGCGCCATCATAATAGTAAACAAACATGCAGAAGATGAAAAAATTGCTTTCCTTGCCGCCCAACCTCGTGGAGTGTTTTCACGACGTGACGGGGCTTTGCCGCGACGAATGGTTCTGCACCAGCGACCCCGTGGGCAGAAAACTGGGTTCAGGAGGCGGCACTACATGGCTGCTGAGGCACGCCTATGAGGCGGAACATACCGACAAGAGCCTCAGCGAATGGATAGCCGACGGCAAGAGACTGCTGCTACACGCCGGAGGACAAAGCAGGCGACTGCCCTCCTACGCCCCATCGGGCAAGATACTTACCCCACTGCCCGTGTTCAGATGGGAACGCGGCCAGCAGCTCACGCAAAACCTGCTGTCGCTGCAAGTGCCTCTCTACAGCCGCATCATGGACGCTACGCCCAAGAGACTCAACACCATGATCGTGAGCGGCGACGTATACATACGAGCCACTGAGGCTCTGCAACCAATACCCGAAGACGCAGACATCGTGTGTTACGGTCTGTGGCTCGGGCCGGAGATTGCCACAAACCACGGAGTGTTTGTCTCCACAAGGCAAAAGCCCACGGAACTCAAGTGCATGCTACAGAAGCCTGCCGCAAAGACGCTGTCAGAACTGCTCACCGACCATTTCTACCTCACCGACATAGGCGTGTGGATACTGTCGGACAAGGCCGTGGAGGTGTTGATGAGACGCTCCACAAAGGACGGTGACATGCAGCACGGAGAGGTGGGCAACTATGACCTGTATGGAGAGTTTGGCTGCGCCCTCGGCTATGAGCCTACGGTCAAGGACGACGAGATAAACAGGCTCAAAGTGGCCATACTGCCACTGCCGGGCGGCGAGTTCTATCATTTCGGCACGTCTGGAGAACTGTTGTCGTCAATGCTCGCAATACAAAATCTTGTGAACGACCAGCGAGAAATCGTACACCATGACCGTAAGCCACACCCCTCGATATTCGTGCAGAACGCCGACATAGAGATAAAGTTCACCAAGGACAACCGCAATATATGGGTCGAAAACTCGCATATAGGCAAGACATGGACGCTGACGAGTAACAATATAGTCACGGGAGTGCCGCACAACACATGGAACATGACACTGAGAGATGGCGAATGTGTGGACATAGTGCCTATGGGTGAGGACTCATGGGCTGTGAGGCCATACGGCATCGACGACAAGTTCCGCGGCAGCCTCGACACGACCGACTGGCTCGGCGACAAATTCAATCTTTGGGCTAAGGCACACGGCATAGACACACTCAGCATAGAGGGTGGCAGCGACATACAGGGGGCTATGATATTCCCAATAGTCAACAACATGGACGACATGGGGGAAGTGGTCAGATGGATGCTCAACGCCACGGACTCTGCAAGAGGCAGGGAGATATGGACAAACGCAAGGCGCGTCAGTGCCGACATGATAAGCGCGGCTGCCAACCTGCGCCGTTTGACGGAGCAACGCAGGGCTTTGCGTGCAAGCAACTGGCAGATGATAGCCAAGAACTGGCGACACAGCGTGTTCTATCACACCGACCTCTATCATGCGGCAGGCGAGTTTCGCAACAACAACATCCCCCTGCCCGAGGCATTGCCCGATTCTGCCCCACTGCTCATCAGAGCCTGCGACGCAATGTTCAGGTCTGCCGTTGGCGACGACGCATCTATGGAACAGAAAGCATTTGGCATATTGCGCCAAAGCATCACCGACAACTCGCTCAATGACAGACAGCTGCCCAAGATGTCGGTATATGCCGACCAGATAGTGTGGGGTCGCTCTCCCGTAAGGATAGACATAGCAGGAGGATGGACTGACACGCCACCGTTCTGCCTCATGGAAGGCGGCAGCGTGGTGAACTTTGCCATTGAACTCAACGGTCAGCCGCCTCTCCAAGTGTACATAAAGCCATGCAGCGAGCCTAAGATAGTGATGCGGAGCATCGACCTTGGCGCGTCAGAGACGATTAACACCTATGAGGAGCTTGCCGTTTATAACAAGATTGGCTCTCCTTTCTCTATACCCAAGGCCGCACTGTCACTGGCAGGTTTTCTCCCGATGTTCTGCAAGGAGACTTACGCATCGCTCAAAGACCAGCTCCTCGACTTTGGCGCAGGCATAGAGGTGACCCTGTTATCGGCCATACCCGCTGGCTCGGGACTCGGCACAAGCAGCCTGCTGGCCTCTACCGTGCTCGGAGCCCTGAGCGACTTCTGCGGACTCGGCTGGGATAAAAAGGAAGTGGGCAAACGCACACTCATACTGGAACAGCTGCTCACCTCGGGCGGCGGATGGCAAGACCAGTATGGCGGACTGCTGCCTGGCATAAAGCTCCTACAGACACAACGCGGACTCATACAGGACACAGACATAAGGTATCTGCCGTCTGACCTCTTCACACAGCCCGACTACAGGGCTTGTCACCTGCTCTACTACACTGGCATCACACGCACCGCAAAGACCATTCTCGCGGAGATAGTGAAAAAGATGTTCCTCAACGAAAACGAGGAACTCGCTCTGTTGCGCGAGATGAAGAGCCACACGCTTGAGATGTTCGATGCCATACAACGCATTGACTTCTCGCGCATGGGACGTCTCGTGAGAAAGACGTGGCAACAGAACCAGCTGCTTGACTCTGGCACAAACCCCGATTGCGTGAGACATCTCACAGACCTCGTGGACGACCTGTGTCTGGGCTACAAGCTGCCAGGAGCAGGCGGAGGCGGCTACCTCTATATGGTGGCCAAGGATGTGGAGGCCGCTGCACGCATCAGGCATATACTGTCTGAAAACAGGCCAAACGACAAAGCACGCTTCGTGGATATGAGTCTGAGCCATAGGGGATTGCAGGTAAGCAGGAGCTGATGACGGCACTTGCACGCATGCACGCCATAACCCACACACACGACACGCCCACACACATATACGGGGTGTGACCGCATGACACGAAAGAGTCACAACACAAGGCACACACCTAATATGCGCCACACGGAGACTGTCACACGAAAAAAGCCAAAGGGTCATTTTGCGCTATGCAAAATGGCTCTTTGCTATAATAAAGTGGCTCTTTGGGACAGACAAAGTGGCTCTTTTAAAAGCACGAAATGGCTCTTTTGAACAAGCGAAGAGAATCCTTGACAAACGTAAGGTGACATCCTGGAACAATCAAACGGCTTTTTAGAATATGCAAGGAGCCTATTTGACAAACGTAAAGAGTTGTGCCTCAATGCCACGCATACATTCGACACATAACAGAGACGAGGCTTTATTCAACGCACTCACGTTAATAAACGCATAAAACACATGATTGAGAAAAGTATCATCAAGACAAGACGTTACACATCGCCCTGCGGCACTCTGACGCTCGGCTCTTTTGGCGACAAGCTATGCCTGTGTGAATGGCATACTGACAAACACGGCGACATCGTGCAAAGACGGCTGAAAAGAACGTTGAACGCCAATCTCGAGGAGGGTACATCAGAAGTTATCGAAAAAGCCGCGGCGCAACTCAATGAATTTTTCGCAGGAAGACGCAAGGTATTTGACGTGCCGTTGCTGTTCGTCGGGACAGATTTTCAGAAGACGGTGTGGGAAGAATTGATGAATGTTCCTTTCGGCAAGACGCTTTCTTATGGAGAGATGGCACGCAGAATCGGCAAGCCCAAGGCTGTACGTGCTGTGGCAAATGCCAACAACGCAAACCCGATGTGCATTTTCGCTCCCTGCCACCGCATCATCGGCAGCGACCACTCGCTGACTGGTTATGCAGGAGGACTCGATGCTAAACGCATACTGCTTGAATTGGAAGGGTGTTGTCCTGCAAAAATATAGAGCAAACCGACATGCTACTGAAATGTGACCTTACAATAAACAGAAACAAAGCCCTTTGAGTACAGAAAATGTGACTCCATGAATAAACAGAGGAGGAGACACGCCTGTCAAGACGCGCCCCCTCCTCTGTATATATGTATAGTTGTTTCCGTATGTATCGCTGTTTTTACGGGCCTCACACATCTTTTCCGCCCAGTGCAGCCTCCTTGCATCAAGCCTAAAAGGGTGACAGCGAAGGAGACACGGGTATATCTCCAAACGGATCGTCATCGGGCATCATGCCTGGAGGCGGCATCATGTTCCTGCCGCCGCCGTTCATCTTACTACCCACAATCTCCGAGCCTAAAGGCACGGCATCGGCAGAGTGCATGGGCGCACGCTCTGGGTCTTGAAAGCGCGTGTACTCACCCTTAAAGGTCAGCAACACGTCTCCCGTTGCGCCCTTACGGTGCTTGGCAATGATAATCTGCGCCATGCCACGAAGGTCGTTGTTTTTCTCATCCGTAAGGATGTGATAGTATTCTGGGCGATGCACGAATATCACCATGTCCGCATCCTGCTCTATGGCACCCGATTCGCGCAGGTCGGAGAGCTGCGGACGCTTGCCCTCAAGTCCCTCACGGTTTTCAACTGTACGGTTGAGCTGCGAGAGTGCCAGTATGGGGATGTCAAGCTCCTTGGCAAGTCCCTTTAGTGACTGCGATATTTTGGAAACCTCCTCCTGACGGTTGCCAAACTTCATTCCGTTGGCGTTCATGAGCTGCAAATAGTCTATCATGATTATCTTCACCTTCTTCTCACGCACGAGACGGCGGGCCTTGGTGCGCAGCTCAAAAATCGAAAGTCCCGGGGTGTCGTCTATATAGAGCGGCTTGCCCTGCAGCTTGCGTATGTTTTTGTCAAAGCGTTCCCATTCATCGGGCGACAACTGACCATTGAGCATCTTGTTGCCCGGTATTTCGCACACGTTGGAGATGAGACGGTTGACAAGCTGCACGCTGTTCATTTCAAGCGAAAAGAAAGCTATTGGCACCTGATAGTCCACCGCAATGTTCTTGGCGAGCGACAATGCGAATGATGTCTTGCCCATCGCTGGACGACCTGCTATGATTACAAGGTCAGAGCTTTGCCATCCACTGGTTTTCTCGTCGAGCTTGGTATAGCCCGTAGGCACACCCGTGAGTCCGCCGCTGTTGGCAGACGCTTTCTGAAGTATCTCCGTGGCCTGTCGTATGATGGGATCTACCTGCGAATAGTCTTTCTTCATGTTGTGCTGCGACAACTCAAAGAGACTGCTCTCCGCCTCCTGCATCAGCTCATCCACATCCTGACTCTCGTCAAAGGCCTTTGTCTCTATGACCGAGGCATAGGATATGAGCTGACGGGCGAGATGTTTGTGGGCAAGTA
>CAMGFM010000103.1 GCA_946055365.1 uncultured Prevotella sp.
GCAGACCCTTCTCGCTGATGTCTCCGATATACATTGCCGGACGCTTGCGCACGGCCTCCAGTCCTTCAAGCACCTGGATGTTGCTTGCCGAGTAGTTGCTCTCGTTATTGTGTGTCTCTGCCATTTGTTTCTGTTCTGTTTTTAATGTGCAAATATTTTCTTTGTCGCCCCACAGCGCGGCGTGGTAGCGGTCGATGCCGTGCCGTGGCGCAAGACTTGTCGCCTGCCTGCCTGAAAACGGGGCTTCGGCAGGGTTAAAGTCTTTGAAAATCAGCAGCAATCCGCATGTGCGTCAAGGGTGTGCGACTGCTGTCTTCCAAAGCATCCACAAAGTTAATAATTTTTTGTTGCCTGATAAAATATTAGGGCATAAAAATGCGTGCTGAAAGTGCGCAATCCTCTTGTTTTTGTGGCACTTGGCATGTGACAGGCGATGTGCGTCGCATGTCGTGTAGCGCGTTGCAAATGGCGCATGGGCGTGAGGCTTGTGCAGAGAGGCTCTTCGGGCAAAGTGAGGCTGCTGTCTTGGTTTTTGCAAAGAGGCTGTTTAGGGATGCAAAAGAGGCCCTTCGGGCAATGTAAAGAGGCTGTCTGAATGGCGCAAAGAGCCGCTTTGTGCGATGAGAAGAGTCTCTTGCGGGTTTGCCGTGCGGCATGTCCTTTGGCGTGATGCACGGCAAAGGCATGAGAGAGGCGTGCGCCGCAGACCCTTATGGCGCACTCTCACGGGACCAGACAAGGCAGGGCGCAAAAAAAAGAGGTTTGCAGCCTTGACTGCAAACCTCTGTATGGTGAGAGTGAATACAAGCTATGGCGCATTTTTATGCGAGCTTGCTGATATGTAAGCACAAACTTGACTTCAAGTTTGCAGCCTTGTTCTTGTGGATGATATTGGTCTTGGCCAATTTGTCAAGCATTTTCTGAACAGTAGGATAGAGATTCACTGCCTCTTCCTTGTCTGTCATGGCGCGCAGCTTGCGTACTGCGTTGCGCATGGTCTTTGCATAGTATCTGTTGTGCAAAGTCTTTGCCTTGTCCTGACGGATTCTTTTAAGTGATGATTTGTGGTTTGCCATCTTATTTTAAATGTCTTCTATTTTTATATTTTTGTTTTGTAGTCCATAGCAGAGTCGAACTGCTCTTTAGAGAATGAAAATCTCTCGTCCTAACCGATAGACGAATGGACCATGGGTTGCGTTTTGCGGTTGCAAAGGTACTACATTATTTTAGTCCTGCCAAATCTTTTTGGTCTTTTTTTTCCTGTAATGGCTTTTTTTGATTAATTTTGCCTTGTAAAGGTGCGCAATGACGCTAAAGGTCATTGCAAAAGCGCATGACGTATGCTTGTAAAGACCCACGCAATAGTGTTGAACACGTTGAGATATGGCGACTCACAGGTGATAGTGTCCCTGTTTACGGAGTCTCACGGCAGGCTGTCTTTCATACAGAAGGCCAGCCGCTCGCCGCGTTGTGCCGTCAAGCGTCAGCTGTTTCAGCCCCTGACGCTGCTCGACGTGGAGTTTGACTACAGGCCACACCGCGGTCTGCTGCGCATAAAGGAGGCTTCCATAGGCGTGCCTTTCGTGTCGCTGCCCTTCGACCCCTACAAGCTGTCCATAGCACTGTTCCTTGCGGAGTTCACGGCCCACGGCACGGTGTCCGAGCAGAGCGACAGGGCTCTCTATGCCTTTCTCTACTACAGCGTGAGATGGATTGACGCGTGCAGGGGAGGCTTTGGCAACTTTCATATAGTATATATGCTGCACGTCACGCGCTTCATGGGGTTCTATCCAGACCTTGCCGGCTATGTTCCCGGGGCGTGTTTTGACCTGCGTGGCGGCTGTTTTGTGGGCTGTCGGCCGAGTCATGCCGACTGGCTTGCGCCCGAGGAGGCAGGAATGATAAGGACGCTGATGCGGTTGAGCTATTCCACGATGCACCTGATGAGGCTCACGAGAGAGCAACGCAACCGCATAGTGGAGGTGATATTGCATTATTACAGGCTGCATGTGCCGTCGTTTCCCGAGATGAAGTCGCTGCCTGTGCTGAGGGAGCTGTTCGGATGAGCGGCAGGCGAGGCAGTGACAGGGCGGGGCGGCTCGCGAATGATGCCGCGGCGGCTTATTGACAAGAGTAATAACTAAAACAAATAAACCAAAAACAATGAAGAGAAACATTATCCCGGGTGTCGCGATTGCGTCAAGACATCCCCTTGGAATGAAGTGCGACACGGATGCCGTGTATGCGAGGTTTGCGTCTGAGCTTGCCGACTTGCTGGAGAGGCAGGACGTGGAGGGCTTCGAGGGATCCAACGTAAAGGAGCTTGCAATCATACTCACGATGTATTATGAGGATGTATTGTCAGAGATAGGCGTGTGGAAGGCTTTTACCGACAAGATGCAGGAGCTGTATGGACGCTATCTGCCGTTCTTTGATGTGGACGAGGCTCACTACTACCGTGACGAGCCCAATGTCGAGGACGTGCGTTTCCTCATGTGGCTGCTCATCTCGCGTTCAGAGCCAGGCAGTCTCGTGTCGCCAGACACGCTCGCGCTGAAGGACGCTGCCGAGGCTGTGTATGAGCTTATGGACAGAAGGTTTGAGGAGATGCCCGTCAACGTGCAGTTCAAGGAGTTTTTCAGCGACTCGCAGTGCATGGACAAATTCTTCTCGCAGCGCGATCTCATGAAGTGGTTTTTCTTCTCAAACTATCTCACGGCCAATCCTCAGGCCATGGACATAGTGATGAGACAGGCCACGACGTTCTCGCAGAACATGAAATGTTCCGTCAATGTGGCGATGTTCATTGCGGAGTGTGTGTCGGTGTATGAGCAGAGGGTGCAGCCGCTGGCTGTACGCGCCCAGGAGTGGCTTGCCATGGTGCTGAGGCACAACGGGCGTGACGAGGATGCCGACAGGGTGGCGGCACAGCGTTATCTGCCGTTTGACTTCTACAAGGTGGTGGCGGCAGAGAAAGGCAAGGGCATGACCTTTGAGAGCATTGGCGGAGAGCAGTTCTTTGTCAGCGACGACGATCTTGCCAATCCCTCTGACGAGTGTTACACCTGCAAGGTGGTGATGTCGGCATTCGTGGAGTTTGGCGGACGCTTCATACTCGCCACCGAAAGCTCATGGGGCAAGGACACAAAGGCCTTTGACGTGGAAAGGGAGAACAGGCAGGCAAGCAAGAACCTCTGCATGGACACGCGCAAGACTCTCATTGAGGAGAATGACGGCTCGCCGCTGATATATTTCAAGGACACCGAGGCTCTCAAGCAGTTCCTTGTGAACAGGATAGGGCTGCCTGCAAGGACTGTGGCGGTGATGAAATTTCCCGAAGTGGCCACGAGCTACACTGTCTTTGTGAGCGAAAAGGACTATAACATCAGCTTCTTCCCGGGCGTGGAGAGGTTTATCAAAGAGCCGAGAAACCCTTACTATGACAGCGTCTACGCCAAGACAAACACGCTCGGCGACTTGTTTGCGCTGCCGGGCGAGATGGTGCGCTATCTCATTGAGCATGACATGATGCCCGAGGCCAATATCTATTGCGCAGGCGGAGAGATGGCTGGCAGAAAGATACTCCACGACAATTTTGACTTCATCGCCCGTATGGTGATGGGCAATGCCTATTGACAATAACAGGGCAGTAGCCAACCATGAGACATGACAGGCAGGCACACCTTGCGCTCATTGCGAGAGCCGGGTGTGCCTGCCTGTCTTTATTTGTTGCCGCTGCCGTGCGCTGCTGGAGTCAGGATGGCGGCGACAGTAGCCCGTGCGGCCTGCGACAGGGGCGCGGCTGTGTGCCGCATAAGGCGGCTGTGTGATGTGGAAAGTGCCGCTTTGCGACGGGAAAGTGGCGTTATAGTATGCAAAAAGTGGCACTTCCACAAACGAAAAGTGCCACTTTATAAATCTTTGTTATTCGTCCTTTTGTCAGGCGAGCAGTCTCTTCACAATCTCCGAGATAGCTTTGCCGTCGGCTTTGCCTGCCATTTTCTTGGAGGCTGCGCCCATCACCTTGCCCATGTCCTTCATGCTTGAAGCCCCGGTGGCAGATATTATCTCCCTCACGGCGGCCTCTATCTCCTCGGCGGTCAGAGGCTTGGGCAGATATTCCTCTATCACGGCGGCCTGTGCCAGCTCTGCGTCCGCCAGGTCCTGACGGTTGTTGTCTATAAAGGTCTGTGCCGTCTCCCGTCCCTGCTTTGCGAGCTTCTGCAATATCTTCATTGCGTCGGCATCCTCAAGGGTGTCGTTGGCTCCGGGTGCGGTCTTTGCCTCGAGAAACACTTTCTTTATGTTGCGCAGAGTCTCGAGCCTCACCTTGTCGCGTGCCTTCATGGCCGACTTGATGTCTTCGCTTATTCTGTCAAATAGTGTCATGATAATAAAAAAACGTTTATACGGCAGTGTCTTTATGCCGTTGTTACACATGTTGTATTGTCCTTATGTGCGTGTCTTTGCGGCCTCTCGCGTTGTGGCAGGAGGCTCGTCACGCCTTTCTCAGGCGAATGAGATGGTGCCGTGTACCGAGTCTTCCTCCTCCTCCTCGCGCTGTCTGGCGGTCTCCTGCTCGTTCTTTATGCGTCGTCTCAGTTCGTTCACCATCTGCTGTGTGCGCCTGTAGGTGGGCGTGTTCTCCACCGCGAGTATCACCTCCTCGTTGTCGAGGTCTTCAGGCCTGAACAGGAATATGTGCGGGCGTCGTTTGGTGATGGAGTAGCTGTTGTCGTCGTGATAGTAAAGCACGCGTCTCGCGTCGCGCTCGGCGGCTTTCTCCTCCTCTCGGGCGAGCTTCTCCTCTTCCTCCTGCGTGTGTTTCTGTATGCGTTTGTTCATCCCGTCCACGTTTTCTATGCCAAATCCCGTGGCGAGTATCGTCACCTTCACCTTCTTGCCGAGCTCGGGGTCGATGCCTATGCCCCATTTTATCTCAAAGTCGCTGCCAAACTTCTCCATAAAGTCGTTCACCTCGTTCATCTCCTCCATCATGAGTCCGGCGTTGCCCGCCTGGTCGTTGGCATCCTTGCTGAAGTTGATGCTGAGCAGTATCTTCTTGGCGTTGAACACGTCGTTGTCGTTGAGCAGAGGAGAGTTGAGCGCGTCCTCGATGGCCTGTTTCACGCGGCCCTCGCCCTCTCCGTAGCCTGTGCTCATGATGGCCACGCCTCCGTCCTTTAGCACTGTCTTCACGTCGTTGAAGTCGAGGTTGATGAGACCGTGGTTGGTGATTATCTCGGCTATGCTCTTGGCTGCCACGCTGAGCGTGTCGTCGGCCTTGCCGAATGCGTCAAGCACGGTAAGGTCAGGATAGATGGAGCGCAGTCGCTCGTTGTTGATCACAAGCAGTGCGTCGACGTGCTTGGCCATCTCCTCCACGCCGTCGAGAGCCTGATCGATTTTGCGTTTGCCCTCAAACTTGAACGGTATGGTCACTATGCCCACGGTGAGGATGTCCAGTTGCTTGCTCACTCTTGCTATCACGGGAGCCGCTCCGGTGCCTGTTCCGCCTCCCATGCCGGCGGTTATGAACG
>CAMGFM010000104.1 GCA_946055365.1 uncultured Prevotella sp.
CAAAGGAGATTATAGCCAACGAAAGTCAGGAGCGCATGGGTCTGCTGATAGATGAGAGACACATAGAACACGTGCGCAGGATAGCAGAACGCGAGCGTGCGCCGATGTATGTGGTGGGTGAGACCACGGGCGATGCCCATTTCTCATTTGTTCAGGGCGACGGCGTGAAGCCTTTTGACCTTGATGTGGCACAGATGTTTGGTCATTCTCCCAAGACGGTAATGCGCGACGAGACCGTAGAGCGTCATTATAAGGATGCCGAGTATGCCGTCGGCGACTGCCCGAAAAGCCTTGACGAGGCTCTTGACAGCTATGTGGGCCGCGTGTTGCAGCTCGAGTCGGTGGCCTGCAAGGACTGGCTCACCAATAAGGTTGACCGTTCGGTGACGGGAAAGATAGCCCGACAGCAGTGTCAGGGACAGTTGCAGCTGCCGCTCAGCGACTGCGGCGTCGTGGCTCTTGACTATCGCGGCAAGAAGGGCATTGCCACCTCCATAGGACACGCCCCTCAGGCAGGCCTCGCGTCTCCCGAGGCAGGCTCAGTGCTGTCTGTGGCAGAGGCATTGACCAATATTGTGTGGGCTCCGCTCGCAGATGGCATCAGCACACTGTCGCTTTCCGCCAACTGGATGTGGCCCTGCCGCTCGCAGAAGGGCGAGGACGCACGACTGTATAGTGCGGTAAAGGCGTTGAGCGACTTCTGTCTTGCTCTCAGGGTCAACGTGCCTACGGGCAAGGACTCGCTTTCGCTCAGCCAGCAGTATCCCAACGGTGAGAAAATCATCTCTCCTGGCACTGTCATCGTGAGCGCGGGCGGCGAGGTGAGCGACATACGCAAGGTGGTGTCGCCAGTGTTGGTAAACGACAAGAACTCCAGTCTCTACCACATTGACTTCTCGTTTGACGAGTTGCGCCTTGGCGGCAGTGCGTTTGCGCAAAGCCTCGGCTATGTGGGCGATGACGTGCCTACGGTGAAGAACCCCGAGTATTTTGCAGACTGCTTTAACGCCGTGCAGGAGATGATTGGCAAGGGCTGGATCATGTCTGGCCACGACATCTCGGCAGGTGGTCTCATCACGACGCTGCTTGAGATGTGCTTTGCAAACACTACGGGTGGACTTAACATCAATCTCCACGACATGGCAGGCAACGACATCTTCAAGATGTTGCTGGCCGAGAACCCCGGTGTCGTAGTTCAGGTGAGCGACAGGCACAAAGCCGAGTTTAAGGAATATCTTGACGACAACGGCATAGGCTATGCCAAGATAGGATACCCCGTGCCTGAGGAGCGCAAGCTGGTGGTAAAGAAGGGCGACTATGCCCACACGTTTGACATAGACTCATTGCGCGAGACATGGTATAAGACTTCTTATCTCCTCGACCGTGACCAGAGCTTCAACGGATGCGCACGCAAGCGTCGTGACAACTATGGCAAGCAGCCTGTAGAGATGCTTTTCCACGACACGTTTAAGGGTACGCTCGAGAGTTATGGCATTTCCGCCGACCGTCGTGAGCCTTCAGGAGTGAGGGCTGCCATCATACGCGAGAAAGGTACCAACGGAGAGCGCGAGATGGCCTATTCGCTCTACCTTGCTGGCTTTGACGTGAAGGACGTGATGATGACCGACCTCATCACTGGCCGCGAGACGCTTGAGGATGTCAACATGATTGTGTTCTGCGGCGGCTTCTCCAACTCCGACGTGCTTGGTTCTGCCAAGGGATGGGCAGGTGCATTCCTCTTCAATCCCAAGGCAAAGGAGGCACTTGACAAGTTCTACGCACGCAAGGACACTCTCTCGCTCGGCATTTGCAACGGATGCCAGCTGATGGTGGAACTCAACCTCATCAACCCCGACCACGAGAAGCGCGCACGCATGTTGCACAACGACTCGCACAAGTTTGAGAGTGCCTTCCTCGGCGTTGGCATACCGCAGAACAACAGTGTGATGTTCTCTACGCTCTCTGGCGACAGCCTCGGTATATGGGTTGCTCACGGCGAGGGCAAGTTCTCGTTGCCAGAGCCTGAGAACAAGTATAACGTTGTGGCAAGATACAACTATGCAGAATATCCTGGCAACCCTAACGGCTCTGATTATGCCGTTGCGGGCATCTGTTCGGCCGACGGTCGTCACCTTGCCATGATGCCACACCTCGAGCGTGCCATCTTCCCGTGGCAAAATGGCTGGTATCCGGCCGAGCGTCGTCAGGACGAAGTGACACCTTGGATAGAGGCGTTTGTGAATGCGCGCAAGTGGATAGAGAACTTCGGCAAGTAAGTAGGGGCGCATTTTTTGCAAGACTATTGCTTTTTTAGACAGCACATGTGCATTTGCAAACGTAATGCGTGTGTTTGAATACACTACGCGTGTGCTTGAATACACTGCGCGTGTGCTTTAGTAAAATAAAGACTGTTATCCGAGGAGGCTGTGTCAGAACTTTTGTTTCCTGACACAGCCTCCAAGGTATGTCACAAAGGCAGGCAGGCTGGCTCACAAAGGCAGGCAAGTCTCTTAATGTCATATTGCGATGTCGTGTAGCTATGTCATGATGAGATAGCGGCACTTTAGTGTGTTGAAAGAGGCATTTTGGGCTATGCAAAGTGGCACTTTATCATGCGCAAAGAGGCACTCTAGACTATGCAAGGTGGCTTTTTTTTCACGCGCAAGCGTCACTGCTATGAGTCTCAGGGCATAATGAGCCAGTCGTGACATGCCGTATTGTGAGTGCAATCGTGCGAGTGATGCCATGCGTCATGGCATGATGACAGATAAAAGAGTAAGGTGTGTCGTCGTGCGGCGAGTCAGCATGACAAACATAATGGGGCATGGCGACAATAAAATATAATGAGTATCCGCAAACTATGTCAAACATATATATAGAAGCATACAAGACGTTCTTCAAGATAGGTCTTTTCACCCTCGGAGGTGGCTATGCCATGATACCGTCGATAGAGTCAGAGGTGGTGGACAAGCATGGCTGGATAAAGCGCGAGGAGTTTTTGGATCTTGTGGCCATAGCCCAGAGTTGTCCGGGAGTCTTGGCCATCAACATAAGTGTCTACGTGGGCTATAAAATAAGGAGTCTGCGAGGCGCATTGTGTACAGCCCTTGGCACGGCTACCCCCTCGTTTGTCATAATACTGCTCATAGCCATGTTCTTTCACCGTTTTCAGGAATACACGGCCGTACAGGCGGTGTTCAACGGCATACGTCCGGCAGTGGTGGCCCTTATTGCCTCGCCCGTGTTTACGCTTGCCAAGAGTGCAAAGATAGGTCTCGTCAACTGCTGGATACCGGTTGTGAGCGCGCTGCTCATCTCTCTCATGGGCGTAAACCCCATCTATGTGCTTGTGACGGCAGGTTTCTGCGGCTATGTCTATGGCATGCTGGTGAACCAGACCGATTAGGCTGTGTGCATGGTGTGGCGTGGGCTGCCTGCGATGCACGCTTTCGTGCGTGTGATGCGATTCTTGACAGTGTCTTTATATGCGTCTTTGTGTTTGCGCATGCGCCAATGCCGCACGTTGAAGAGTAACAATACATATTATATATATAAGTAACAAATGATATTCTTAAGTCTTTTCGTGACGTTTTTCCAAATAGGACTGTTTGGATTTGGCGGAGGCTACGGCATGTTGTCGCTCATTCAGACAGAGACAGTGCATAATCACGGGTGGCTTACCACCGCTGAGTTTACCAATATTGTGGCAATAAGCCAGATGACACCCGGCCCTATAGGCATCAACTCCGCCACCTACTGTGGCTATCAGGCGGCGCACAATGCAGGATATGGCGAGTGGATGTCGGTGTTTGGCAGCTTTCTCGCTACGTTTGCCTTGGTATTGCCCACCTTTATACTCATGATACTCATCTGCAAGATATTCTTCAGATATTTCAACACGTCACCTGTGCAGAACGCTCTTGCAGGTTTGCGGCCTGCGGTGGTGGGCGTGATAGCCTCTGCGGCGATAATGCTCATGACCCCGGACAACTTTTCCACGCCTACGGTCAATCCTTGGCGTTTCTGGATAAGCGTGTTTCTGTTTGTAGCGACGTTTGTAGGCACACGTTTCATGCACATCAATCCCATACGCATGATATGCTGGGCAGGCTTTGCAGGGCTTATGCTGCTCTATTAGTCGTTTCCGTGACTTTATTGGATGTGTCTCATGGGCGCATAGTACGTAAAAAACGGGAGTACACCAAAACTTTTCAGGTGCAAAGTCCGCAACTTTACATGGGCGTTATCCACAACGGGCCGTTGCCATGGCCTATTCTTAGAGTCATGGCGTTGCGTATGCCGTTGTCGATAACGCCTTTTGCCTGTCTTATGCTCTCTTCCAGCGACATGCCTTGGGCAATGAATGTGGCGATGGCACTTGACAGCGTGCATCCCGTGCCATGCAGGTTGCGTGTCATGACCTTTGGCGAGGAGAAACTGTGCGTGTTGCCGTCTGGAGAGTATAGTGTGTCGCACATGACATTGCCCTCCAAGTGTCCGCCTTTCAGCAATATTGCGGTGTGAAAGCGCGCCGCAAGTTGCCTGCCTATGCTGTCGCATGTGTCACGGTCAGGTTTTTCATTCACATTCCTGCCTGCGAGACATATAGCTTCGGGTATGTTGGGCGTGATGAGCGTCGTGAGCGGAAAGAGGCGTGACGTTACGAATGTCATGCAGTCCTCGCTCATGAGCGGAGTGCCGCTCGTGCTTACCATGACGGGGTCGCACACTATCGGCACGCCCATTCTCGAGAGCCTGTCTGCCACTATCTCCGCCGAACTCCTTTCTGGCAACATGCCAATCTTCACCGCGTCGATGTCAAAGTCTGCCATTACGGCATCCAGCTGTGCCTCCATCATGTCGGCAGGCACGGCCATCACCCTTGTCACCCCCATTGTGTTTTGTGCGGTCAGCGCAGTAGGCACGGTCAGGGCGTAGTGTCCCAATGCCGTGATGGTCTTCAGGTCTTGCTGCAAGCCCGCCCCCGCAGACGTGTCGCTGCCTGCGATACTCAAAATAGTCTTCATAGGTTTTTCCATGCGTCACCAAGTATCATTGCACCGCCAAATCCCATGGCCCTGACCTCATCCAGGCGGTCAAAAGTCACGCCTCCGAGGGCAAAGACCTTGTGGTCTATTATTCCAGAGGCCGCAGCCTCGCTTATCTCCTTGTAGGTAAACGCCGCCATGTAACCTTTTTTGGATATGGAGTCGAATATTGGCGACAGCGAGACATAGTCATATCTGTCCTTGCATTGCGCCGTCTCTGTCATGCTGTGGCAGCTGCGGCTCACGCAACCCCTCCATGAGACGGGGGGCGTGTGGTTTCGTGAGTTGAGATGCACGCCGTGAAGTCCGTATCTTTCGGCAAGCGTGAAGTGGTCGTGCAGCACCAGACGGCCGTGCAGCTCTTTTGGCACGGAGAGAATTGTCCTCTCTATCTCCTGAAGCCCCATACCGGGTTTGCGTATATGCACAAAATCCACGCCGCCCCTCATCAGCAGTTCGGT
>CAMGFM010000105.1 GCA_946055365.1 uncultured Prevotella sp.
TGTGAGACTACCAACTTTTTTACAGACTATTTCTTATCCCGAACTGAGGTAATATATACATGTGCTATAGCGCAGAGAAATTTAAAATGTACTATAAATAAAAATAAATATGAGCATACCTTTAAATTTTTGGATTAGACCATACACTTACAATGTGTTTTTGATTAATGCCATACGTGCCAAATACAGAAAAAATAAGAGATTAGCCAATCTTATATTGCTTGTATGTTTGCCATATATAACAGTGAACTGGCTGCTGTCGGAGTTGCTTGCAGTGATTAGAACGCCGTTTCTAAGGCGAATCGGGGGGGTACAGATGAGTTCAGATACAAGATGGCTATTGCCTGTATTTCTAAAAATGAGGGTCCGTATCTGAAAGAGTGGATAGAATATCACAAAATGCTTGGTGTGGACTGTATATTTTTTATGATAATGAAAGTAGTGATGACACTAAGGATATACTGTCGTCTTATATAGCTTCTGGTTATGTGGAATATCATGAAATCAAAGGTGTCGGCAAGCAGCTGGCAGCATATAACGATGCATTGAAAAAACACAGAAACGACACTAAATACATAGCGTTCATAGACATGGACGAATATATAATGCCTACAAATGATGGAGAGACGATTCTGCAAGTTGTGGACCGTCTTATGGAAAAGTATCCATGGGTAGGAGGCGTGGCCCTGAATTGGTGTTGTTATGGAAGTTCTGGACATAAGAAGAGACCTCATGGTCTTATAACAGAGAATTATGTGCATGTTGCCAAATCTTGTCATTTCATGAATGCTCATGTAAAGACCATCTGCAATCCAAGAGTTGTCAACAGGTCTGTGTCACCGCATTTTGTCAAGTATAAAATCGGATATTTTGCGATCAATGAGACTGACTATAGTAAGCAGTGGGGGTGGTATGCAGATCCGAGAGAGTATAAGAACATCAGAATAAACCATTATCTTGTGAAGTCTGAAGAGGACTTTATGATAAAAAAAGGCAGAGGTCTGGGCGACAGAGAGGGCAGTATTGACATGACATATTTCTACAACCATGATTTCAAGGAGGCTGTTGATGTTAATATGAGACGTTATGCTGCAAGACTCCATGAGAGGGTAGAGAGTTGAGTTTGTGAAAAGATAGAGATAGGCGACTGTTGCTTTGTATCTACGGGCATGAAAATGCTTGGCGGTTCAAGGCAGAGACATTTCGGTGCTGTCTGTGAGAAGTTATAAAGAACGTGTCTATGGAGCAGTCATTCTTTTTATCCTGAGGAGTCTGTTCTGATAGGATGATAAAGAAGCAGTCAAAGCACGCAAAATGTATGACAAGGGACAGTTATTTTGTATGTTGAACTAATGATGTGTATATTGATATGAATATGATTTTGATTTCGCGTTATCGTCAGGAGCTCATGGGATTGGCGATGTTGATGGTGGTGTTTCACCATCTCGCCATTCATGGGATGAATGATTTCCTCGGCTTCCTGCACCTGAACGGTGGCTTCGGGGTAGATGTGTTCCTGCTGTTGAGTGGCATGGGACTTTATTATTCCACAAGACAAGGGTTGGAATTGGGGAAATATTTTCAGAAAAGAGTCATCAGAATATTCCCGCTCTATTTCGCCATTACAGCGGTGACATCTGTTCTTCACGGAGACTCTTTTGTCACTTGGCTGCTTAAGGCAACGACGATAGGCAGCTGGACAACTGGTGTTTCGTATGACTGGTATATACCATGTATAGTTGCGCTATATGCTTTGTTCCCGATATTTCATAAACTCACGTATGGCAGGACACATGGCACGGCTGTCGGGCTGGCTGTTTCTGTGCTGATGTACATGTTCATGCAGTTCCTGCCATACGGAAGCAACTTCCAGTTGTGGTTGCGTTGGCCTATATTCTTTCTTGGCGCAACGTTAGGTAGGTGGATGTTTTGCGATGAGATGAGAGACGGGGGGGTAAGACCACGTTCTTGACAGTGGTAGTCTTTCTGGTCGTCGGATTGGCGATGTCCGTATGGTCGTATTATACATTCATGCAGCCGGGGCTTGACCCGACAGTAATACCAGAATGTAAATTGAATGGATGTTTGTTCCGACCTTACTTTCTTATTGTTGTCGGTTTTTCATGGTTAATGGCAAGAATTATCCAAATAGACTCGATGAAGTATGCAAGGGTGTTCCTTGCGTGGGTGGGAGCTATGAGTCTGGAGGTATATCTGCTGCATAGTCAGTTTATAGCGATGGCAAGACATATAACAAACGAATATGGTTTGAGCAAGCCATTGGTAGGTGGAATGTTGGTGATACTCTCGTTTCTTGTTGCTTGGTTTGTACATAAGCTGAATGTATCTGCAACTGGAAATATCTTTACCCGAAAAATCAGGTGACAATATGCTTCATCACAGTCGTCTCTTGAGGGTCAGCTTATAAATGTTGTGTAAACGGGGAGGCGTGTCTGATAATATTAAGCTGCTCTGATGCATACTTTGTGATATGCAATGCTGTCATGGCTGCATGCTAAAAGACACCACATGTCACAGGGTGGCATTTTACGGCAGAAAAGTGACGTTTTGCTGATGCCAAAGAAGCATTTTTTGTTTGTAAAAGTGCCACTTTACTGATGGTGGACGCATGTTAGAAAGTGTCGGCCTGACATGCAGGGTTAATGTTTGCTCTAAGAGACACAGAAGTAGGCACTACGTCAAATGTGTGATAATACAAAAAAATATGAACACAGAATTTATGCAGGGCAAAGATTCTTTTATGATTGCATCTGGTGTGTTTTTTTTGTGACAATACATTATAACTCAGTGTTTTTCTTTTTATGACAATACTTCATTATATTCCCTCCATAGATGAGGCATCGGGTGGAGTGGGGGCTTACATGCAGCTGTTGACCCGTGACCTTGGGCGGTTGTGCAAGCTGCATGTGGTGACGCACAGGTCGCACGACGAGCGCAGGCTGGAGGGCTGCACCTTGCATTACATCAAAGAAGGGTGGTTGCCGTGGTGCAACGGCAGAAAGGAATTTATGCGCCTGCTGGATGAAGTGACGCCAGATGTGGTGCATGTGAACTGTTGCTGGACTCCTATGTGTGCGATGGTGGTATTCTGGACATGTGCATGGAGGAGGGTACACGGGAACAGGAATACAAAGGTGGTATATACACCGCACGGGATGCTGGAGCCATGGATCTTGCAACGGCATTACTGGACAAGAAAGATGCCTGCCATGCTGCTGTACCAAAGGAGGGCTCTCGGCATGGCCGACATGCTGCATGCCACGGCTGAGAGCGAAAGTGCCAACCTGAGGAGTCTCGGGTGGAATGACAGAGTGTGTGTGATAGGCAACTGTGTGGACGTGGATGCAATAGCCATGAAAGAAAGCTGGCGCAGACGTAGAACGGTGCTGTTCCTGAGCCGCGTGCATGTGAAAAAAGGCATCAACTTCCTGATAGAGGCTGTGGCTCATCTCAAGGCGGAGATGGATGGGTACAGTGTGATAATAGCCGGTTCTGGAGACCAGGGCTATGTGGACGAGTTGACGGCTATGGCAGCACGGGCTGGCGTGGCGGACATCGTGAGATTTGTAGGCCCCGTGTTCGGCGACGCCAAATACGACCTTTACCGTGAGGCTGACGTGTTTGTGTTGCCCACCCACAGCGAAAACTTTGGCATAGTCGTGACCGAGGCACTGGCGTGTGGCACTCCCGTGATAACTACCAAAGGCACACCGTGGGAGGAGCTGGGATCGTGGCACTGCGGGTGGTGGACGGAGATAGGCACAATGCCTACGGAGGAAGCTCTGCGTGAGTTTCTCTCCCTTGACGAGAAGACGCTGGAGACGATGGGGCGCAACGGCAGGCGGCTGGTAGAGGAACGTTACTCGTGCCAAAGGATAGCCAGGGAGTTTATGGAGATGTATAAAGCGATGGACTGACTGTTTCGCACAGATTACATGGTCTCTCCATGGATGTGTACAGGCGGATGAGTTTTTCTATGAATGACTCGTGGAAAAGAACATTCACAACGAAGGATAGTAAGACAATAAGACAGGTCGGCAGTGACTGTAAACAAGATTAGTAAATGGACTATATGGATTTTCAGACACCTTATTCCCTGACGGACAAGGTGAGGCGTTTGTTGTGGACGATCGTATGGGCATGTTTTGCACGTCCGTTGCCCAAAAGTGCCGGGCGGAGGTGGAAAATTTTGCTGCTGCGCATGTTCGGCGCAAGGGTGGCATGGACGGCAAATGTGTATTCTTCTGCCACGGTGTTCAAGCCATGGTTGCTGGAGATGGACGATTACGCATGTCTTGCGTCGGGCGTCGACTGTTATAATGCCGCTCCCGTGAGGCTTGGAGTGAACGCTATTGTGAGTCAAAGGGCTTTTCTGTGTACTGCTGGTCATGACATTGCTGACCCTCGGCATCATCAGACAGAGGCACCTATCGTTATCGAAGACAGGGCGTGGGTGTGTGCTGAGGCGTATGTGGGACAGGGCGTGACTGTAGGCGAGGGTGCTGTGGTGTGTCCTCGCGGTGTGGCTGTGAAGAATGTTGAACCTTGGACTGTCGTTGGTGGCAATCCTGCAAAATATATAAAAATGAGAAAGATGAAAAGACAGTTTACGGGGGGGGGTAACAGCTCCTTGACGTGTTGGTTTCATTGCGCTATGCAACTTGATGAAAGGAGGGTGGCGTAATGAAACGATGCTGTTTCTCTGTAGTTACAATCGTCTTTAATGGAGTGTCGGAGATAGAGGCGACAATTAAGAGTGTGATAGAGCAGGAGAATGTATCTATCCAGTATGTCATCATTGACGGCAACTCTACAGACGGCACTCAGGAGATTGTCAGAAAGTATGCAGACAGGATAGATGTGTTTGTCAGTGAGCCTGATAGTGGCATATATAATGCAATGAACAAGGGTCTGGCTTTATGTAATGGAGACTATGTGTGTTTTATGAATTGCGGAGACCGCTTTGACTCTATGTGCGTGCTGAGCAGTATAAGTAAACAGATAGAGTCATGTGGCAGACCGGGATTTGTTTATGGTACATACCGTGAGAAAAACGGCAAAGTAATCCCGAATAGAAATGTATCTGCAAAATGGTATGGGATGTTTGCCTCTCATCAGTCTATGTTTTACAGTCTGTCTGTCATAAAAAGAAATCATATTAAATACGATGAGTCATACAGGATTGCGGCAGACTACAAGTTCACGCTTGAGGTGTTGGCACACACACGCGACATTCTTCGGACGAAAGATTGTGTCGCTGTGTTTGACACGGGCGGTATTTCGTGTACTAATCCTGACGCAGGACTGATGGAAGTGGAAAGGGCGCGTAGAGAGGTGTTGCACTATGGAATGTTCAGGTCATGGGTAATAAGGCAGCTTATACTTGTTGCAAGATTTCTGAAAACAGAGAAAAACGGCATTTATAAATTCTTGAGGTATTAAATATGAATTTGTCTGATTACAAGGAAGCCAAGCCTTACTT
>CAMGFM010000106.1 GCA_946055365.1 uncultured Prevotella sp.
CAAGTAGCAAAATCAATGCCATCATTATTTTAATCATATATCATATATATATAATATGAACTTATTAGAACACATTGTTGCGCACGCCAAGAGCGACAAACAGCGCATCGTGCTTCCCGAAGCCACCGAGGAGCGCACACTTAGAGCAGCTGACCGTGTGTTGGCTGACGAAGTGGCAGACCTTATACTCATCGGCAACCCCGACGAGATAAATAGCCTCGCCGCCAAGTGGGGTCTTGCCCACATCGGCAAGGCCACTATCGTTGACCCCCTCGACAATCCCAAGTCTGAGGAGTATGCACAGCTTCTCGCAGAGTTGCGCAAGAAAAAGGGACTCACGCTTGAGCAGGCACGCGAACTGGTCAAGAACCCTCTCTATCTTGGCTGTATGATCATCAAGACAGGCGGAGCTGACGGACAGGTGAGCGGCGCGCTCAGCACCACGGGCGAGACCCTGCGTCCCGCATTGCAGATTATCAAGTGTGCACCGGGCGTGTCATGTGTCAGCGGTGCCATGCTCATGCTCACACACGAGCATCAGTATGGCGACGACGGCATCATCGTCATGGGCGACGTGGCTGTCACCCCCGTACCCACCGCAGAGCAGCTCGCCCAGATAGCCGTCTGCACGGCGCAGACAGCGCGCTCGGTGGCAGGCATACAAGACCCCCGCGTGGCCATGCTCAGCTTCTCCACAAAGGGCAGTGCCAGCCACGAGGTGGTAGACAAGGTTGTTGAGGCCACGCGCCTTGCACATGAGATGGCCCCGGACCTCAAACTCGACGGCGAGCTTCAGGCTGACGCGGCTCTCGTGCCTTCCGTGGGAGAGAAGAAAGCACCCGGCAGCCCCATAGCAGGCCATGCCAACGTGCTTGTGGTGCCTTGCCTCGAGGTGGGCAACATCTCCTACAAGCTCGTGCAGCGTCTTGGCGACGCCCTTGCCATCGGCCCGATACTCCAGGGCATCGCCCGTCCGGTCAACGACCTCTCGCGCGGCTGCTCCGTTGACGATGTCTACTACATGGTGGCCATCACGGCATGTCAGGCCATGAAGTAATGGTGGCGGCAACCGTCAGTACAGACCTTTAAAATACCCAAAAAGCAAAAGACAAGACATGAAGATATTAGTATTGAACTGTGGAAGTTCTTCCATCAAGTACAAGCTCTATGACATGGACGACAACTCCGTGCTTGCAGCAGGAGGCGTGGAGCGCATAGGCCTCGACGAGGCGTTTGTGAAAGTGACACTGCCCAATGGCGATAAGAGGAAAATCATGCACGACATGCCCGACCACAGGGAGGGAGTCAACTTTGTATTCTCGCTTCTCACCGACCCGGAGATAGGAGCTATCAAGTCTCTTGACGAGATAGACGCTGTGGGCCACCGCATAGTGCAGGGTGGCGACCTCTTCGAGAAGAGTGTCATCGTCGACAAGTCTGTTGAGGACGGCATAGAGAGCCTCTGCGACCTTGCGCCCGTACACAATGCCGGCCATCTCAAGGGTCTGCGTGCCGTAGACAAGCTCATGCCCGACGTGCCGCAGGTGTGTGTGTTTGACAATGCGTTCCACAGCACCATGCCCGACTACGCTTATCTCTACGCCATTCCCTATGAGCTGTATGAGAAGTATCACGTGCGCCGTTACGGCTTCCATGGCACCAGCCACCGTTATGTGTCGCAGCGCGTGTGCGAGTATCTTGGCCGTGACATCAACACACAGCGCATCATCACCTGCCACATCGGCAATGGCGCAAGTGTTTCGGCAGTCAAGTTTGGCAAGTGCGTAGACACCTCCATGGGTCTCACTCCGCTTGCAGGAGTCATGATGGGCAGCCGCAGCGGCGACATCGACCCCTCGGCAGTGACATTCCTCATGGACAAGCTCGGCAAGAAGCCGCAGGAGATGGCCGACTTCCTCAACAAGCAGAGCGGTGTGCTCGGCATCACCGGCATCTCTTCTGACATGCGTGAGATAGAGTCTGCCGCCGCAGAGGGCAACGAGCGTGCCGCGCTCGCACTCAAGATGTACAGCTATCGCATCAAGAAGTACATCGGTGCCTACGCCGCCGCCATGGGTGGCGTGGACATCATCGTATGGACTGCCGGCGTGGGCGAAAACCAGAAGGGCATACGTCTCGACTCATGCTCTGGCCTCGAGTTCCTCGGTGTCAAGATGGACGAGCAGGCCAACATGACACGCGGCGTGGAAGCTGTCATCTCTGCGCCCGACTCCAAGGTGACCGTATGCGTCATACCCACCGACGAGGAGCTGATGATAGCCAAGGACACCATGCAGCTCCTGCAAGACAAGTAAGGCGCGGCGCATGTTGAATGTAGACATTCGTGTTCCATAAATTATTATTTTTGAGTGGCAGACATCTCGGCTGGCAACGGTCGTCATGTCTGCCTTTTTGTTTGTGTCGGGGTGCGCATGACTGGAGGACAAGGCAAGGGTGGGGCGACCGTCGGTTGGCTTGTTGCAAAGTGCCTCTTTGCCCTCCGTAAAGAGGCTCTTTAGACATCGTAAAGAGTCACTTTAGCCGCCAAAAAGTGCCTCTTTGTGATTATGTAGAGCCTTTGTCCGTCGTCTGTCTGTGAAGTGCCGTTTGCTTGCGTCATTATTTGCTCTTCTTAAACCCAAACGGACATTAGCCTTAAACTCAAAAAAAGCAGAAAAAGCATGTTTTTTCCTTTTATTAAAGAAATTAATGCTAACTTTGTAGAGTTATAGCCCTTGGGCTGTCATTTGTGCCTTGACAATGCAAAAAGGGCAAATGACACGGTCCTTTTTTAGGGTTTGCCGTTTACATGCGAGGCACATAAACCATCGGCGGCTGTCATCGGCATCCGCCTAACATCACACAACCAATGGACATAAGACAATTCAACGACAGCAAATGGAGCGAGAACGTCATGCTCATAGACGGCGACTATGTAGACAGCGTGGCCTTTGACCTCATCGTCAATTTTGAGAGAATGCTCGGCAGACGTATTCCCAATGCCGACATGGCGCGCTGGATAGACTGCATCGCGCTGGACGGCGGGCTGCGTGCCATGGAGGCAGGCGCAGAGCCGCGTGAGACACAGGTCATCTTCTTACATTCCAAGGACAGCGAGGGGCTGCGCCACTTCACCCCCGGCCGTTATGACAGCGAGCTTAATGCCATGGCCTTCAGCGACAGCCTCGGCGAGTTTGTGCTGAGTGCCTTTCCCGTGGAGGCAGTGGTGAGCCGTGACGACTTTTTTGTTGACGTGCTGCACACGGTGTGCAATCACAAGGACGTGCGCCGCGTCATGGTGGTGCCAGATGCCTGCAACGCTGCCCTCTGCGAGTCCATACGCCGCACCCTGCGCGATGTCAGCGACGACAAGCGCGTCACGCTCTTTGCCATGCAGCCCATGGCAGGCGGCAACTATCGTCAGGAGATACTCGGATATTCGCTCATGAACGCTTTGGGCATTAGGGGCGAGGAACTGGGCGAGCAGTAGGTCTCGCGCAAGGGGCGCCGCGCCGCAGCGTGGTGGCGCCTTGCATTATGAACAGCATATAATTCATGAAGAAAAATATAAAAACAATAACACAAGATGGGAAAAGTATTAATGATAGGCGCCGGTGGCGTCGCAACAGTAGCAGCGTTCAAGATAGCCCAGAATGCTGATGTCTTCACAGAGTTTATGATAGCGAGCCGCACAAAGGAGAAGTGCGACCGCATAGTCAAGGCCATTGGCAACCCAGCCATCAAGACGGCACAGGTGGATGCCGACGATGTGGAGCAGCTCAAGGCTCTCTTCAATGACTACAAGCCAGAGCTGGTCATCAACCTCGCCTTGCCCTACCAGGATCTCACCATCATGGAGGCGTGTCTCGCCTGCGGATGCAACTATCTTGACACTGCCAACTATGAGCCTAAGGACGAGGCTCACTTTGAGTACTCATGGCAGTGGGCTTACCGCAAGCGTTTTGAGGAGGCAGGGCTTACCGCCATACTCGGATGTGGCTTTGACCCGGGCGTGACCAGCATCTTTACCGCCTATGCAGCCAAGCACCACTTCGACGAGATACACTATCTTGACATCGTTGACTGCAATGCCGGCAACCATCACAAGGCATTTGCAACAAACTTCAATCCCGAAATCAACATCCGCGAAATCACCCAGAAGGGTCTCTACTGGGAAGACGGCAAGTGGGTAGAGACCGCTCCGCTCGAGATACACCGCCCGCTCAACTATCCCAACATCGGCCCGAAGGAGAGCTACCTCCTCCACCATGAGGAGATAGAGTCGCTTGTGATAAACTTCCCCACCATTAAGCGCGCGCGTTTCTGGATGACATTCGGACAGCAGTATCTCACCTATCTCGATTGCATACAGAACCTCGGCATGTCACGCATTGACGAGATAGAATATGAGGCTCCGCTCGCTGAAAACCCCGACAAGAAGGTTAAGGTAAAGATTGTTCCGTTGCAGTTCCTCAAGGCTGTGCTGCCCAATCCGCAGGATCTCGGCGAGAATTATGACGGCGAGACATCCATCGGATGCCGCATACGTGGCATCAAGGACGGCAAGGAGCAGACTTATTACGTCTACAACAACTGCTCGCATGAGGCTGCCTACAAGGAAACGGGTATGCAGGGTGTCAGCTACACCACCGGCGTGCCTGCAATGACAGGTGCCATGATGTTCTTCAAGGGACTCTGGCGCAAGCCGGGCGTGTGGAACGTCGAGGAGTTTGACCCAGATCCGTTCATGGAGCAGCTCAACAAGCAGGGACTGCCGTGGCACGAGGTGTTTGGTGGCGACCTTGAGTTGTAGTCATCAGCGTTACGGCAAGGAAAAATTCATATAACGTGCCATGAGTGTCACTGGTGCAGGCTGCAAGGGTGACATGCAAGGCCGCAGACACATTGTAGGCACGCCGCATGGGTGACACGTTGTCACAAATGTGGCGGCTTACTATCTTAATATAGCACACACAAAATCATTTCTTACACATTATGGCAAAGACAGAAGAACTCTCCCTCTTGCAGGAGGGCAAGCTCAAGGCCTTGCAGGCTGCGATGTCAAAGATAGAAAAGGACTTTGGCAAAGGCTCTATCATGAAGCTCGGCGACGAGCAGGTAGAAAACGTTGAGGTAATACCCACTGGCAGCATCGGTCTTGACGCTGCACTCGGCGTGGGCGGCTATCCCAAAGGCAGAATTATCGAGATATACGGCCCGGAGTCGTCTGGTAAGACCACACTCGCCATACATGCCATCGCAGAGGCGCAGAGGGTGGGCGGCATTGCCGCATTCATTGATGCGGAACATGCCTTTGACCGCTTCTATGCAGCCAAGCTCGGCGTGGATGTCAACAACCTGCTCATCTCACAGCCCGACAACGGAGAGCAGGCCCTGGAGATAGCCGACCAACTCATACGCTCGTCGGCCATCGACATCATCGTCATCGACTCCGTGGCGGCTCCCACGCCC
>CAMGFM010000107.1 GCA_946055365.1 uncultured Prevotella sp.
GGCGTTCTCCTTGATAGAGTTTGACTTCTTGAGGTCGGCAATGGCATCATCCCACTTGCCCGCGTTCATCTCTGCCTGTCCCTTGATGGCCCATGCAGTATAGCAGTTGGGGTCTGTGGCCAGACGCTCCTTTATGAGCTGCTCCTGCTTGTCTGCCATGCCGAGCGAACCGTAGAGTGTGGCGAGATTGGTGAATATTGACTCGCTCTTGTCGTTGGCATAGAGATTCTCAAATGTAGACAGACACTTCACAGAGTCCTCCTTTGTCTTCATGGTCTGCTGCATGAGAGCCATCTTGAGGTTGAGAGCGTCCTTGTAAGAAGCTGTGTCCTGAAGAGCAATGTCGATGAAACGGTCAGCACCCTCAATGTCCTTGTTCTGGAAAGCTATCACGCCAGCCACACGTGCCACCTCACCGAGATAGAGGTCGGGAGCCTTTGACTTGTCGAGGTCGGCAAAGAGTGCAGACATGCCACTCTCCACATAGAGACTGTAGTAAGGCAGTGCGCCCTTGGTGTCGTCTTTCTCAAGACACTCCTGTCCGGCATTGATAAGATGCACGCGGAGCGGCCAGAGCATGGTCTGGTTTTTCTTGTGGAACTTCGGGGCAACCTTACCCTTTGCATTTGGCTTTACATCATACTTGTCGCACTCTATGGCGTTGTTGAGTGCGTTCACCAAAGCCACATACAGACCAGCCTTGTCAACCTCCTTGTTGCCCTGCTGTCCCATCTGCTCCATCATCTGGTTTTCCTGCATGTTGCCTATTTCCTTGTTCACCTTCTGCATGGCAAGCTCCACGAGCTTGTTATAGGCCTTTGCCTTGTCCTCGTCTGAGAGAGATGCCACACAGCTGTTGAGTTGGCTCTGCGCCTCGGCATAGTCCTTGGCCTTAAGCAGAGTCTTCACATCCTGTGCAAGTGCTGTTGAGGCGGTTGCCACCACCATCAAAGCAGCGATAAACAATTTTTTCATAGTCTTGATAATTTTGTAATTGATAAATATTTCTTTTATTCTGTCTCCTTTATGGTTGTCCGTTGCCGTCAACAACACGTTTTCCTCCGACAGTGCGCCACCCTGCACTGCTCGACGGTGATGTCTGAGGTGTCGGCAGTGCAGCCTGTGACACTTGACGGTGCAGCCCGTCCTACTCGACAGTGTTGTCTGTGCTAACAGGAGCGGGGCTTTCACTTTCTGCGGCAGGGGTTGTCTGCTCCTCAGCCACTTTCTCCTCAAGCTCAGAGCTCATCACCTTGCACACACTTGCAATGACATCGTTTTTCTTGGCGAGGTTGATGAGCCTTACGCCCTGCGTGGCTCGTCCCATAACCCTACATTCCCTCACGGCGAGCCTTATGGCGATGCCGCTCTTGTTGATAATCATGAGGTCGTTGTCGTCTGTCACATTCTTGATGGCCACGAGCCTGCCCGTCTTTTCGGTTATGGAGAACGTCTTTACGCCCTTTGCTCCCCTGCTGGTCTTGCGATAGTCGGCCACCTGTGAGCGTTTGCCATATCCTTCTTCGGACACTACCATGACGGTCTCGCTCTCGGCGTTGTTCACGATAATCATGCCCACCACCTGGTCGTCGTCTCCGTCGAGCTTCATGCCCCTTACGCCTGTGGCAATGCGTCCCATGTTGCGTATGTCGGCCTCATCAAACCTCACGGCCCTGCCGTTTCTGTTGGCAAGGATAATCTCGTTTCGGCCGTTGGTGAGCCTTACGTCCACCACCTCGTCGCCCTCCACGATGTTTATTGCGTTCACACCGTTGGTCCTTGGCCTTGAATAGGCCTCGAGACAAGTCTTCTTGACCACTCCGTTTTTGGTGGCAAAGACCACATAGTGTGAGTTTACGAACTCCTCATCATTCAGTCCCCTGAGCCTGAGCATGGCGTTTACGGAGTCGTCAGCGTCTATATTGAGCATGTTTTGTATGGCGCGGCCCTTGAAGTTCTTGTCTCCCTCGGGTATCTCATAGCACTTGAGCCAGTAGCAACGTCCCTTGCGCGTGAAGAAGAGCATGGTCTGGTGCATGGTGGCAGGGTATATATACTCCGTGAAGTCCTGCTCCCTTGTCCTTGCGCCCTTTGAGCCTACTCCGCCCCTTGCCTGCTCGCGGAACTCGCTGAGCGGCGTGCGCTTGATGTAGCCCATGTGGCTGACAGTGATGACCACGGGGTCGTTAGGATAGAAGTCCTCTGCGTTGAACTCGTGTTCAAAGGGCTTTATCTCTGTGCGTCTCTCGTCGCCATATTTGTCTTTCACCTCTATCAGCTCGTCCTTCATCACCTTCTTGCACATCTCCGGGTCTTCGAGTATCTGCGTGAGATAAGCGATCTGCCTCTCCAGCTCCTCATACTCGGCGTGCAGCTGATCCATGCGCAGGCCTGTGAGCTGTGCGAGACGCATGTCAACGATGGCCTTTGACTGCAATTCGTCAATCTCGAACCTCTTTTCGAGATTGCGCTGTGCGTCAGAGGGGGTCTTTGAGCTGCGTATGATATGCACCACCTCGTCTATATTGTCGCAGGCGATGATAAGTCCCTTGAGTATGTGCGCCCTCTCCTCTGCCTTGCGCAGCTCATAGCGCGTGCGTCTAAGGGTCACGTCATGCCTGTGCTCCACAAAATACTTCACGCACTGCTTCAGCGAGAGCAGTCTCGGCCGTCCTGCCACGAGCGCGATGCAGTTTACGGAGAACGAGCTTTGCATCTGCGTCATCTTATAGAGCTTGTTGAGGATGACATTGGCGTTGGCGTCACGTCTCACGTCCACCACTATGCGCATACCCTGCCGTCCCGACTCGTCGTTTACGTTTGATATGCCCGTAATCTTGCCCTCTTTCACGAGGTCGGCAATGCCTGCCACGAGGTCGGCCTTGTTTACGCCATAAGGTATCTCCGTTATGACAATCTTGTCGTGCGAGTCGCCAGTCTCTATCTCCGACTTTGCCCTCATCACGATGCGTCCGCGCCCTGTCTCATAGGCCTGTCTCACGCCCTGCAGGCCATAGATGTATGCGCCTGTGGGGAAGTCCGGGGCCTTGATATGCTCCATCAGGCCATCGGTGTCGATGTCGGGATTGTCGATATAGGCGCAACAGCCGTCTATCACTTCGCCGAGGTTGTGTGTAGGTATGTTTGTTGCCATGCCCACGGCGATGCCGTTGCCTCCGTTCACAAGCAGATTGGGTATTTTTGTAGGCATCACCGACGGCTCGAGCAGCGTGTCGTCAAAGTTGGGGTTCATGTCTACGGTCTCCTTGTCGAGGTCGTCCATGATGTGTTCGCCCATTTTCGAGAGCCTGCACTCAGTGTAACGCATGGCAGCAGGCGAGTCGCCGTCGACAGAGCCAAAGTTGCCCTGCCCGTCCACGAGCATATATCTCATGTTCCAGTTCTGTCCCATTCTCACGAGTGCGCCATACACGGAGGAGTCGCCATGCGGGTGATACTTACCCAACACCTCGCCCACCACGCGCGCGCATTTCTTGTAAGGATTGGAACTGGTATTGCCTATGCCAAGCATACCATAAAGTATGCGCCGATGCACCGGCTTGAAGCCGTCGCGCACATCAGGCAATGCTCTCGCCACAATCACCGACATGCTATAGTCGATGTATGAGGACTTCATCTCATCCTCAATGTTGATTTTTAAAATTCTGTCCTGATCAAATGTCTGATTTTCGTCCATCATTAATCGTTATATTTATTTCACCTTTTGCCGTAGGCATGACTGTCGCTTGACTGTCTTTTCCTGCCATGCCATCAGAGCAAGCTCTCTTTGGTCTTTTGGCATTATGCAAAGGTCACTGTTACTTCGCTCGTTTATGCCTGAAATCGCCGCAGACACCGTTTATTTTGCCCACATGCGATTTTGGCGTTTTGTTTCAAGTTGTAAAATTACTAATTTTTTGTTATCCGACAAAACGACAAAAGGCAAAAAATACAAAAAATGACATTATAACAGACTTTATAACACATACGGCATTTTCCGCGCCGCCATATCACGCCCGTCAGCCACTTCCACATTAATATATATAGCCTGCTCGTGAGCAACACAACAGCGTCATGGCATCAGACGTGACGCAAGCCCCTGCGGCTGCATGGCCTTACACGACAGTGGCGTGCATACATAATATCATGACACAACGACACTGCATCTGTAAAGTGGCACTTTGGCATCTGTAAAGCGGCACTTTGCATAACAAAAAGTGGCACTCTGCCGTCAGAAAGTGCCACTTGCCATAGTCAAAACAATTTGCCTCACATGCCCCAAGCTCATGCCGTCATCTATGACAGGCCCGAAAGGGCAAGGAAAAAAAGGAAAACACTGCCCCTATAAGCCGGGTTCTGTTTCTCCATGACGCTCTCACGCCATGGAGCCTTCTGCCATTTATCTACTCCGCAGGTCACCCTACGGCTCAAGCGTTCTACCCTCCACCGCTCCCTAAGGCATCGGACGGGAAGCCCTCAAACAGTGGTATACGCGAACTTGCAGCTCCCAGATGGCACAGCCCGTAGATCGCCCTACGGCTGGTGGTCTCTTACACCACCTTCTCACCCTTGCCACAGCCTCAAAGCCGCGGCGGTCATTCTCTTCTGCCGACACCTGCCGTCACCGACAGCTTCTACTTTCAGAAGTGGGACTCCCTGCGCTGCCCGGACTTTCCTCTCGCACCTCCTTGGATGCCAGCGACAGAACCGGGGCAGTGTTTCCGAGGTGCAAAGTTAATGATATTTGCATAAATAACTGCACAAACGGGTCGATAAAAGTTTGTGAAAATACGTTCCATGCATTTTAATAGCCGTTAATAAGGCAAATTGTATTGTTAAATTGGGATAAAGATAAAAGTAAATTCATACGATTAACAATTATTGCGTCTACATTTGCATCCGAATTTCAGCCGCACAGCCCAAGCCACGTGTCTATGCCAAGACTGCGGCACGGCAACGCGCTGACGGCACGCACACGTTTAACTCGCGACAAAAACACTCAGGATTATGAAAACATTTAACAACAAAACATTTACGACAGACAATATGAAAAAGTATTCACAGTATTTCGTCGCAACACTCAGCATGGTGGCACTGGCATTCTCCACCGGGGCTCTCATCAAGGCCAATGCGACACCATCGACAGTGGCAGCCACACCAGCAGGACAACCCGTTGACCTCACCTACGCAGCCGAGAAGTCGCTGCCAAGCGTGGTGCATATACTGAGCGTGAAAAACTCTAAAGTGCAGACAGTGGAAGTGGAGAACGACCCGTTTGACTTTTTCTTCGGCGACCCGTTTGGTTTCTTTGACGATCAGCAAAGGGGAGGCAGGCAAAAACGCCAGATGCGCACGCCGAGACAGCAAGGCTCTGGCTCGGGAGTGATTATCTCTACCGACGGATATATCGTGACCAACAACCACGTGGTGGAAGGTGCTGACGAACTGACCGTCACACT
>CAMGFM010000108.1 GCA_946055365.1 uncultured Prevotella sp.
CTCAGTTTGCACTGTCTTTGCATAAGACAGGCTGCACCTCGGCAATCGAAACAAGTTTCATTGCTCTCGGTTTGCACTGTCTTTGCATAAGACAGGCTGCACCTCGGCAATCGAAACAAGTTTCATTGCTCTCGGTTTGCACTGTCTTTGCAAAAGACAGGCTGCACCTCGGCAATTGAAACAAGTTTCATTGCTCTCGGTTTGCACTGTCTTTGCAAAAGACTGGCTGCACCTCGGCAATCTCACAACCACAAAGGCATCCGAAATGAACGGCAACAAAGAATATTCCCTGCAAACTGCTTTCCTGCGCTTCGTGCTGGTCATCATCGGCGCGAGGGGGTGCATGGGATACACGCCCGATGATGCGGAGTGGGAATATCTATACGCTCAATGCAAGCTGCACAGCCTGCTTGGCGTGGGCTTTGCGGGCGTGGAGCGATGCCACGGCAAGGGCGAGAGGTGTCCGCTTGCACTCAGGCAAAAGTGGATGGCGAAGGCTCTCAGGATAAAGGCCTGCAACCATAGGCTCAACATGCTGTGTGCAGAGCTGGACGGGCTGCTCACGGCAGGCGGACTCAGATGTTGCGTGCTTAAAGGGCAGTCGCACATGGCATATTATCCGCAATGGCTTGCCGCCTACAGACAGGCTGGCGACATAGACCTATATGTGGCCCTTGAACAAAAGGGCGACGGGAATGGCAAGTGCCTCGTGCATGACATGGACACGATATTGCATAGGCTCAGGGACATCGGCGTGGACGTGACAAAGGTGCTTTATCACCATGCCGTGGCCTCGCCCTATAAGGGCGTGGAGCTGGAGCTGCACTACCGTCCGCTGTTCTTTCACTCCCCCGTGCGCAACCGCAGGATGCAGGCATGGTTCAAGCGACATGCGGCAGAGTGCCTTGACAACAGAACAGAGGGAGGGTTTGCCGCACTTACCGCTAATGTGAACGTGATATATATAATGTCACATCTCTATCTCCACCATCTTGGCTCAGGCGTTGGTCTGCGGCAGCTGATGGACTTCTATTATGTGCTGGCAGGGTGGCACGAGGCAGACGGCAAAGACGCAACGGCGGTGACAGACACGATAGGCTGGCTCGGCATGACGGCCTTCTCACGGGCGTTGATGTGGGTGCTGTGCCATGTGTTTGACATGCAAGAGTCATGGTGTCTGTCGTGTCCTGACGCTGGCAGGGGAAAGCGGCTGCTGGAGGACATGCTGGCAGGCGGCAACTTCGGACAGGGCGACATGAGACTGTGGGGCATGAGACACGGCGGATGGCTGAGACACGGGCTGTGGAAGCTATACAGAGTGGCAGGACTCGTGGGCGACTATCCCGAGGAGGCGTTGTCAGAACCACCTTTCAGGGTGTTTCACCTGCTGTGGAGGACTGGCAGGGGCTTGAAAAAAAGCAGATAATGCCAGAGCGGCCATTAGCGTTATGCTGACAATAGCTTTTAGTAAATTCCCGAAGTGAAATCAGTCAAAGTCAAAGTGCCTCTTTGGCTGTCGTAAAGTGCCTCTTTGGCTGCCGCAAAGTGCCTCTTTGCGTCTGGCAAAGTGCCTCTTTTTAACCCAACTCGGTCATTAGCGCGTTTTGATGATGAGGCTGTGCAAAATAGGCGCAGCCTCTTCGGTTTTTAGTACAGTCATCTTGTTCAATCTCAGGACGGCTCTCCTGTCGCGTGTGCCGCCCGTGTTTGTCTGTCCCTGCCGTCCCGTCCCCTAAGAGTGAGGGGTGGGGTGAGGCGAGTCACTTGTTCATCTCCACCTCCTTGACCTTGCGGAACAGCTCCGAGGCAAACACAAGGTCGTTGAGCCTCTCGTTTGTGGCTCCCATCACGTCGTTCTTGGTGCCTTGCCATTCCTTTCTGCCCTTGTAGATGAATATTATGTTGTCGCCAATGCCCATCACCGAGTTCATGTCGTGCGTGTTGATGATGGTGGTGATGTTATATTCCTTGGTTATGGAGCTGAGCAGGTTGTCTATCACGAGCGAGGTGTGTGGGTCAAGTCCCGAGTTAGGCTCGTCGCAGAACAGATATTTGGGGTTCAGCACTATGGCGCGCGCTATTGCCACGCGCTTCTGCATACCCCCGGATATTTCTCCAGGAAACTTGTGTTGCGCGTCGGTGAGGTTCACTCTGTCCAGGCAGTCCTGCGCGCGCCTCACCCTCTCCCTGTAGTTCATGTTTGAGAACATGTCGAGCGGAAACATCACGTTTTCCAGCACGGGCAGCGAGTCAAAGAGAGCCGCGCTCTGGAATATCATGCCCATCTCCCTCCTCATGAACACCTTTTCTTTCTTGTTCATTGCCACGAAGTTGCGCCCGTCATAAAGCACTTTGCCGCTGGTGGGCGTGAGCAGTCCCACGAGGTTTTTCATCAGCACGGTCTTGCCCGAGCCGCTTTGTCCTATTATGAGGTTTGTCTTGCCGTCCTCAAACACGGCGTTTATGTCGGTGAGTACATTCTTGTCCTCAAACGACTTGCATAGGTTCTTTATTTCAATCATGTGTAGGCGTTGCTTGTGGTGTGCTATGTGTTGTGAGTGTCATGCCTTTGTCTCCCGTCGAGTCATGTCAGGAGAGCATCTGTGTGAGAAACACGTCAGAGAAGAGTATCAGCACGCTGGAGCTTACCACCGCATCAGTGCTTGCAGTGCCTACCTCCACCGAGCCGCCCTCCACCGTGTAGCCGAAAAACGACGACACGCTCGATATGATAAACGCGAACACGAGGCTCTTGATGATGCTCATCCACATAAACCACGAGTTAAACGAGTGTTGCAGGCCAAGCGTCAGGTCTTCGGGCGACAGTATGTGGCCTATATAGGCGGTGGCGTATGCGCCGAGTATGCCTGTGGCAGAGGAGAATATCACGAGAAAGGGCATCAGCGTCACCAGTCCCATTATTTTGGGCAGTATCAGATAGTTGGCAGAGTTGACACCCATTATCTCCAGCGCGTCTATCTGCTGCGTGACGCGCATCGTGCCAAGCTCCGAGGCTATGTTTGAGCCAACCTTGCCCGCAAGGATGAGACACATGATGCTCGACGAGAACTCCAGGAGCAGTATCTCGCGTGTGGTGTAGCCCGACACCCAGCGCGGCATCCACGGACTCTGTATGTTGAGCTTCATCTGTATGCAGATAACGGCTCCTATGAAAAACGATATGAGCAGCACTATGCCGATGGAGTTGACACCGAGTGACGACATCTCCTTGACATACTGGCGCATGAACATCCTCATGCGCTCGGGACGTGAGAAGCAGCGTCCCATAAGGAGGATGTAGCGTCCGAGAGTGTTGAGATATTTGAGTATGATCATAATAGAAAATAGAAAAAAAATTATGCCATTGCCACGTCGACGGCGCGCCTGCCGATGGCGTGAGCGCGGCGTGCGCACAGCGTCTGCGGCCTTTGTGTGGCCAATGACCATGCAAAAGTAGCAAAAAAAAGAAAAAACTGACAGATATGCTTTGGTTTTTTACGTTTTATTAGGTTTGCACGCCCCTGCGCGAGGGCGAGACACGGTGGAAAAGAGTTTATTAATTTGTGGGAAAAGACAAAAAACACTATCTTTGCACGGAAGATAGCCTGCACTCCTGCGCCATGTCATGCTGGCAAACGCCCGACAGGCTGCGCGCGGCGTGTGCTATCCTTGCCAGAAGTAAAGATATAATTTGACTTAGAACACCTTTTTTACCAATATGAGCGAAACAGACAATATCGCCGTGGAGGGCAATGCCGCCCCTGCGGACAGCCCTCACTGCATGGTGTTGCGCACGGAGGGCCTCGTCAAACGCTACGGCAAGCGCACCGTTGTCAACGATGTGTCCATCAACGTGAGGCAGGGAGAGATAGTGGGGCTGCTCGGCCCTAATGGGGCAGGCAAGACCACGTCCTTTTATATGACCACGGGTCTGATAGTGCCAAACGACGGCCACATCTATCTTGACGACAAGGACATAACCGACTATCCCGTCTATATGAGGGCGCGCAACGGCATAGGCTACCTGCCGCAGGAGGCGAGCGTGTTCCGCAAGATGAGCGTCGAAGACAACGTCATGAGCGTGCTTGAGATGACCGACCTGCCGCGCAAGAAGCAGCTCGAGAAGCTGGAGGAGCTGATAGCCGACTTCAACCTCGGCAAGGTGCGCAAAAACCTTGGCGACCAGCTCTCGGGAGGCGAGCGCAGGCGCACGGAGATAGCCCGTTGCCTCGCCATCGACCCCAAGTTCATAATGCTCGACGAGCCTTTCGCTGGCGTAGACCCCATCGCCGTGGAGGAGATACAGCATGTGGTGTGGAGGCTGAAATATCGCAACATCGGCATACTCATCACCGACCACAACGTGCAGGAGACTCTCACCATCACCGACCGCGCCTATCTGCTCTTTGAGGGCAGGATTCTCTTTCAGGGCAACCCCGAGGAGCTGGCGGAGAACAAGATTGTCAGGGAGAAATATCTGGGTTCTACATTCGTGTTGCGCAAAAAGGACTTCCAGCTCATCGACGAACAGAAGCGCAAGCGCGACAGAGACCGCGGCCTGATATGACCTCTCTCCGTGGCAATGTCACGACGTGCTATGCCCGAGTGCCACTTTGCGTTGCAGAAGTGTCACTTTGCATATCCCGAGTGCCACTTTGAGTTTCCCAAGTGCCACTTTGCGTTGCTGAAGTGCCACTCTACATTTCCCAAGTGCCGCCTTTCATTGTACATAGTGCCTTTTTGTGTTGACGGGGTGTGTCTTATACCATAGGCAAGACCGCCTCCTCACGCTCTCCTCACGCCATGTGTGATGGGCATGGCAGGCTTAAATATAACTTAAACAGAAGATTACGGATGAAATACTTATTGGTGTCTGACATACACGGCAGCCTTTCGTCGCTCGAGAGGGTGCTTGACTATTTCCGTCGCGAGCATTGCGACATGCTGTGTGTCCTTGGCGACATACTCAATTATGGCCCGCGCAACAGAATACCCGCCGACATTGACCCCAAAGGCATTGCCGAGAGGCTCAATGCCATGAAAGACCGTGTGATAGCTCTGCGCGGCAACTGCGATTCCGAGGTCGACCAGATGCTTTTGGACACGCCCATGATGAGCGACTATGTGCTGCTTGCCGACAACGGCCACAGGCTCTTCCTCACACACGGTCATGTCTACAACGAAAACAACCGCCCTGCGTTGAGCTGCGGCGCGTTTGTCTATGGCCACACCCATCTGTGGAAGCTCGAGAGAGCCGACGACGGCACCGTGGTGTGCAACCTCGGCAGCGTGACATTCCCCAAAAACGGCAACCAGCCCACCTTTGCCGTCTATGACAACGCCACTCTCACGGTGTGCGGCCTCGAC
>CAMGFM010000109.1 GCA_946055365.1 uncultured Prevotella sp.
GAGGTAAGTGGACCTGTGATTTCTACTCTCGCATAGGACCTGTTCTTTTTATATGTATTGGTGCTTGTTGGCGTTACTGTATTCCCTATAACGATGAAACCAAGCACCTTGTAGGAACATCAGAAGAAGCACCAGAGTATTATAGATATTGGGAGGATTAATAATGAAGAAAATAATAAGGTGGTTAGGTGAATGTATAAATCAATCAAGGCAAAACACCTTTAGATGATTTATATAACATAATAACCTTTTTATATTACAAACATTGAGAAGATTGAATTATGATAACAACTTGTATTATATCTTTTATAATCGTTGCATCGATAATAATATGTGCCATTTTGATTATAGATCATCAGAAGTATGAGGAGCCACAGAATAAAGTACGCTTCTATGTTGCAAGAGATAAAGACAAAACACTGTGGTTATACTTAGGCAATCCTATCAGAGAAGAAGAAAATGAATCTTTCGCACCTAATAAACATGGCAGGGTCATATCCCATAGTTCACGTTTTGAGAATTTTGGACTGAACCTAAACGACTATAAAGACCTAAAATGGGAGAATAAACCTGTTGAGGTATTCTTAAACTTGGAGGATTAAGCATGACAAGAGAAGATATTGAGCAACTAAATGTTGTTGAGCCTTATTGTTTTGAAACAGACAGAGAGGAACAATGGTGCAACATTGGTTTAAAAGATGATTTGAATATCGCAGACAATAGTCTTAAAAAATATTAACAATAAAATCAAAAATATGAACAGCAATGTTTTGGGTTATAAGGGCTTTCCGTGCTTTTTGGAATACGGACTGTACTTGAAAGTGGTAAAGGACAAATGTGTCGCCAGTTATCATTTCCCACGAAATTATGGCAATTGGTCAATCGATGCACGCATTTTAGATAATTGGCGAGTAGTATTGGTTAGTGACAACGAATACACAAGCCATCTAAACGGGGAAATAGCAAACGGCGTGTCTGAGGTTGAATACAGAAAGCTATTCAACAATAAACCCACGCTAAGTCTGACTGGTGAAAGTTTTATCAACAATATACTGTCTCATGCAGAAATGATTAAAAATAACAGAATTATGAAACATTACATTGGAACAAAACAGGTAGAAGCCGAATTTATGTGTAAGGGCGAGGCTTATGAGAATGGACTGCTGAAGGCTGGCGTTGTGCCGTCTGAAGAAGAAAGCAGCATTATTGGCTATCATGTGCGATACAAGGACGGCTATGAAAGCTGGTCCCCGAAAGGCGTGTTTGAGAGAGCCTACCAGGCATCAGAAACGCCGCTGGACCGTATGCTGATTGAGCAGAACGAGTTGGAAGACCGTATTTCCAGATTGCACGTATTTGTGAATAGCGATAAATTCAAAGAGCTGGATAAGGTCACGCAAGCTATGCTCGTGTCACAGCTGCAAACTATGCGAGATTACGACAACGCTATCCGTATGAGAAGCACAAAAATGGAGAGCGGAGAGGGTAGCTATAATGGATTCTCATTCGGCGTGGCGACTACCCTCCTAACCGCTGGATTCTGTGTGCGCCGTACTGGTTGGAACGGCAAAGGTTTATTTGTATGCAAACAGGTACCTGCCCATATCACCAGCGACATCATCCCGAAAATGCAGTCTCTTCCGCAAGCGGCTAAAGACCGTATTCTGGATGGCAAGGGCTTCGTAGATTACACATCCCAGTGCCTTATCTACAACGAGAACACAGGACGTGCTGACTCATGGGTACCGTCCATTTCAGACGTATTTGCGGATGACTGGGAGCTGGTAGTATGAGCAAGACTCTGTATGACCTGAAAGTTGGTGATAATGTCGTTATCACCAACTTATATTCTGAAACTATAGAGAAGGTTGAGCGGCTTACTAAACACTATATAGTGGTAAGAAACTTAAAATACCGAAAAACTGATGGGAGGTTGTCTGGAGGCGGTAGGTGGTATTGCGAATCAATCCGTATAGCCACGCCTGATGATATTGAGCAAATAAGAAGAAAGCAGCTTCACAATCGGCTGGTGATGGAGATTGACAATACCCCATTACAGACACTTACAAATGATCAGCTCCAGTCTATTCTTGACATCATTAAACAGCCCAGAACATGACAAGTACATTCAAGAAACTAAAACGATGGTGGCGCATGACTGTTCAGGTATATCGGGATATTTACTCTGAAGAACATGACCCATACAAGAACCGTTCTGAACGAAGAAGGGCAGCAAGAGCGAGAAAAAACCGCCTGAAGCATAATTTTTAACAAAGGCTATGTCGGTTTTTTTGAATTAATTTATTACCTTTGCGCAAAACGACAAGTGAGTCTATCCTACAATTATTAACATTATGGTTATAAGTGCTGAAAAGGCTTGAAATACGGAAAAAGTATCACGATGATACTATTTTGATACCACATCTGTAACTGATTGATTATCATATATCTTTCAAAACCCAACGGAATCACAAAAAAAGGAGTGGAGATTGAATTTCTCCGCTCCTTTTTTTGTTTTCTTCAAAACCTTTTCCGCCCAGACTTGTCCAAAACCAGGCACTGCCAGCATCTCTGTCACTGGCTTTGGGGAACAACAGTCACACTATCACGTTTGGACAAGTCTGACAGAAAACAGGAAAAGAAAGGCTACAAGAATTGAGGTATGCCTCTTTAGCAATTCCCAAGAGCCTTTTTGGCAACTACAAAGAGCCACGTTGGCAACTCTAAAGAGGCTCTTTAGCTACTCTAAAACGCCTCTTTGGCAACTCTAAAACGCCTCTTTTAAATCACAAGAATGGCGACACCTTTATTATAACAGCCAAGCAGGAGATGCGTCAATGAATACTGACACACCTCCTGCTTGTCGTTTGTTTCGTATATGTAGACCCACTGTCTTCAGCAAGTGGCTTGACCATTAGTCTTTAAGACACAGCGAGAAGCCAAAACGTCTGACACATTCAGCCGAAAGAGTCCGCTTATTTGGAGTCCGTTGCAGACTTTACAGCCTTATCCTTGAGCGTCTTGCGTCTTTCCACCCACACTCCAGCCACACATGCGAGCAGTAGAGCCACATAGGCGGCCCATGCTATGCCCTCGGTGGTCGTTACGGACGACGGTTTGAACGTGAGGACGACAGTGTGGCTGCCCGGTGTCACGCTTATGGCTCTTAGGATGTAGTTGACGCGTGCCACCGGCACATCCTTGCCGTCCACAGTGGCAGTCCATCCGGGATAATATATCTCAGAGAACACCACGACACCACCCTTTTGCGACTTCACGTCATAGACCAGCTCGTTTGGCTCATATTTCTTGAGCGTCACCACGGCATCGGCATTGTCTGTCGTGACGTTTTCGCCAAGTACAGCCTTGAACTTGCCGTCTGCCACAGCCTCATGATGCAGATCGAGCTTGCCGATGGCCTCTATCTCCTCATTGGCATTGGCCACATATCTCACCTTGTCCACAAACCATGCGTTGCCAAAGGCATACGGATTGCGCAACGGCACTGTCTGTCCTCCCTGCAGAGGCATTATGACATAGCGTGTGTTGAGCATATTAAGCACGGGCCACAGCGAGTCGCCCGCCACCTTTGTCATGTCGCCCATCGCATCGGCTATGGCAGGCATCATGCCTTTCATCTCCGCGGAGATATAATAGTCAATCATCTCCTGATAACGGCGCAGCTTGGCGGCGTGATAGCCTCCTATGGACTTGTGGAAATAAGATGTCTCGTTTTCGTTGAAAGTGTTTGAGGCAAGGTTAAGCACACGATAGTCAGGCGCATTGTCCTGCATTATCTGCATGTCAGTGGGGTTTGCCTCTATGGGAGTCTCCCTCACGCTGCGCTCCACAAACATGTCGTCGTGCAGATAACGCTTGTTCACCTGCCACATGTCTATGAGACACAACGCCACGATGGCTGCCACGGCCCATGTCTGCTTGAGTTTGCCCTTTATCATGAGCAACAGCAGCGCAAAGCCTACGACTATGACGAAGAATGAACGCCAGCAGTCGGCAGTGAAGATGCCTATGCGGATGTCGCGCAGATTGGCCACCAGCGGGCCAAGATACTCTTCAGGTATGCTCTTCAGTGCCGCCATCTCCTGATGAGAGATATATTCGGGGAAGAAGATCGTGGGCATGATGGCAAAAAGCACGCACACAAACCCCGTAAGCAAGAACGAGATCCAAAGATAGTCGCGCTTGGTGCGCGCAAATAAAGCCAGCGGCGAGAACAGCACAATCTTAGGGAGCTTGCCGCACCATGTCTCCCTCTCGTCAAGCACGTCCTTGTTTTCCGTCAAGGTCTTCAGGGCGAGCATGGCAAGCAGCGGTATGGTAAACTCTGCCATCACGAGTATGGACGCAACCGTGCGAAACTTGGCGTACATCGGCACATAGTCGAGGAAGAGGTCGGTAAACCACATGTAGTTCTTGCCCCATGACAGAAGCACGGACAGCACGGTGGCTGCAAACAACGCCCATTTCATGGGCCCTTTGACGATGAAGAGTCCGAGAACAAACAGAAACATCACAAACGCGCCCACATACACGGGTCCGCTTGTGCCTGGCTGGTTGCCCCAATACTGCCCCAGCTGCTGGTAAACAGGATAAAACTGAGGGTCGGCATGTTCCATGGCACTCTCGTTGTGGGCAAGCGGCACGGAGGCACCGCCCTTTGTGTTAGGCACGAGCAGAGTCCATGTCTCGTCAATGCCATAGCTCCACTGTGTGATGTAGTCACGGTCGAGCCCCGATGATGTCTGGTTGGCGGAGTTGGCCTTTACCAGCTCGCTCTTGCCGCGCATTGACTCCTTGGTGTACTGCCACGTGTGGTAGAGATTGCTGAGATTGATGGCCACGCCGAGCATTGCCGCCACCGCACATACGGCAGAGGCGCGCCAGAAACGGGCAAGCTGCCTGCTGCGTATAGCCTCCACGAGCCATGCGATGACCATAAACAGGATGATGAACAGATAGTAATAGGTCATCTGCACGTGGTTGGCCTGTATCTCAAGTGCCGTAAAGATGGCCGTCAGCACAAAGCCCCACAGATAACGGCCTCTATAGGCCAGCACAATGCCTGCTATCATGGGCGGCAAATAGGCAAGGGCTATGACCTTCCATATATGTCCTGCCGCGATAATGATAAAGAAATAGCTGCTGAAAGCCCACACCACGGAGCCCAGCACGGCAAGATGCCTGCGAAAATCAAAGGCTCGCAGCAGGATGTAGAAGCCAAGTAGATAGGCAAATACATACCACACATATTCGGGAAGCCACAGATGATAGAACCTGCCCACATGGTTCAGCACCTCCGCGCTGTCGTATGACGGTGCCATCTGATAGGTTGGCATACCGCCA
>CAMGFM010000110.1 GCA_946055365.1 uncultured Prevotella sp.
TTAGACAAGCGTTGGGGAGGCAACGAGGGTTCGCGCTACAATCCCGTCAGGCGCGCCCATGCGCAGTTTGCCGCCATGGTCGCGCGCCTTGACATGTATGTGGGCGAGATATTCGACTTGCTGCGTGCCAAGGGTCTGGACAAGAATACCGTCGTGGTGTTCTCCTCTGACAACGGGCCTCACGAGGAGGGCGGAGCCGACCCCCTGTTCTTTGGCAGGGACGGCAAGCTGAGAGGCTTGAAGCGGCAGTGTTATGAGGGCGGCATAAGAGTGCCGTTCATCGTGTGGTGGCCCGGACACGTCGCCCCCGCCACAGAGAGCGACCTTCAGATAGCGTTTTATGACATACTGCCCACGTTTTGCGACATTGCCGACATGACAGACGGCGGCACGGCTAAGGCTGTGGGGCGTGATGTTGACGGCGTGGCTGACTGTCGTGACGGGCAGGAGGCTGACGGTCGCGGTGAGGGTCATACAGGGAGATGTCGAGATGGGCATGCCGACGGCAGTGTTGACGGCTTGTCCTTTCTGCCTGCGTTGCTTGGCAACTATGAGGTCCAGCCCAGGCATGACCATTTGTACTGGGAGTTTCATGAGACCGACCAGATAGCCGTGCGCATGGGCGACTGGAAGATGGTGGTGGTAAAGGGTGTGCCGCGTCTTTATGACCTTGCCGTCGACATACATGAGGACCATGATGTCAGCGGTGCGCATCCAGACATCGTGAGGCATCTTGTGGATATTGTACACAGCGAGCATGTAGACAGCCCGTTGTTCAAGGTCACCCTGCCATAGCCGCCTTGCGCTGTGCGCTGCGCGTCAGGTGTGGCGCGCAGCGTGCCGTGTCGTGCGCATGGTGTGCCATGCTTCACGCCATATGCCGTGTTTTGTCATGTGGCATGTGGCGTGTGCCATGCGTGCTGTCGTTATCTTGATATTTCTCCTGCTATGTTGGTGTCCATCAGCCGTCTCACGGTGCTGCTGTCACGATATTCTGCGTTGAGAAACATCAGCTTTGCCACTGCGCTCTCCACGGTGCTGTCATAGCCGCTCACTATGCCGGCCTCCTTGAGCTGCCAGCTCGTCTCGTAGCGTCCCATCCTGACGCTGCCAGCCACGCACTGGCTGATGTTTACCACGGTCACGCCCCTCATGGTGGCTTTCTTGAGCAGTCGCAACAGCCATGGCTTCTGCGGTGCGTTGCCGCTGCCGAAGCTCCTCATCACCAATCCCTTTAGCTCGGGGCTTTCTATCATGTGTTTTACTGTGTGTTCGGGTATGCCCGGGAAGAGCGAGAACACCGCCACGTTGGGGTCCATGTCAAAGTGGGGTGTCATGGGCTTTGAATAGTCGGGCTTGAGTATGTAGTGATGGTGGAACTGAAACTCTACCCCCGCATCGCACAGTGGCGGATAGTTAAACGAGTTAAAGGCATTGAAGCCGTCAGAGTTGCCTTTTGTGCTGCGGTTGCCCCTGAGCAGCTTGCCGCTGAAGTAGATGCACACTTCAGGCACCATGGGGTGGCCGTCCTCGTTGTAGGCAGACGCAAGCTCGATGCTGGTGACGAGGTTTTCCTTGCCGTCAGTGCGCAACTGTCCTATAGGCAGCTGTGAGCCGGTGAGAATGACGGGCTTGGTGAGATTTTCGAGCATGAATGACAGTGCGCTGGCGGTGTATGACATGGTGTCAGTGCCATGAAGTATCACAAAACCGTCATATTCGTTATATCTGTCGGTGATGATGTGTACGAGTTGCGACCATCTCCTCAGCGACATGTCAGAAGAGTCGATGGGGGGAGTGAACTGGTAGGTGTCTATGTCGGTCTTGAGATAAGCAAATTCAGGCAGGTTTGCCACGAGATGTTCGAGGTTGAGAGGCTCCAGCGCGCCAGTCTCCGGGTTTTGTCCCATTCCGATAGTGCCGCCTGTGTATATCAGCAGCACTTTCTTCATGTTTTTTGTAGAGTTGCAGTTTGCCATCGTCTTGTATAGGAGGTATAGATTGAAAGTATATATGTGAACTGTCAAGGTGGGGTGTTGCGCACGTCTTGCTGTCGTGCGGCTTTACATGACGGTGTTTTTATGGATTGTCTTTTCTTTCTTTCATGCAGAGTCAGCCGTGAGGGTGTGTCTTCACGCCGTGTCAGGCACTGTGTCTGTGGCTTGTGTGGCTGTGACGCCATCCTCGTGCTATATATCACAGACACAAAATTACAAAAAAAAACAATATCACAAAACTTACTTGAGGGTTTTTGTTTCCAAAACATGCAGAAATGTGCTGATGGCTCTTTTTATGTGCGCATCCAGTCGGAATGAAACGCAGTCTGTGACCCTTTGTCAAGCGTTTGTCTGTTGAAAGACATTGTATTGTGCCTGTCTTTCTTTCGTTTTGTAAAGACAGCCGCATAATGTGGGAAACAGGGCTTGCGGATGTGGCTGTCAGGGCTGCCTGCTTTAAAGCTGCCAAGGTGTGGGCTGATGCAGGTGAATGTGGTCGCTGTGGCAGGCAAGTGCCACTTTAGAAGTTTTAAGTGCCTCTTCGGATATGATAAAGTGCCACTTTATGAGACTCAAGTGTCTCTTTTGACATGCTATAGTGCCACTTCTCTGATGAGGTGGCGGCGTGTGATAATGTTTTTTCGCACAGCCGTGTGCTTGTGTGGGCTTACATGCGCAGTCGACTCGGCATCGGGTCAAATGTGTAAAGTTCCGTTTTGTGTTGGGGACAGTATTTTTTTTTTAATAAATACGCCAAAAACATTGGCAGAATCAAATTTAAATAGTATTTTTGCAGAGATAAAAGAGAACATTTCACAACAACCGCTATTTATAATATGAAGAAATTGCTCCTTCCCTTTGTCTTTATGACTCTGATTGTGCTGCTTAGCAGTTGCGGATCAACCAAGAACATGGTGTATTTCCAGAATATTGACAGCATAAGTCTTGCTGCTTCAAAGGGCGTACACGAGATGCGCATAATGCCAAAGGACCAGCTGAGAATATATGTGACGACTATTGACAAGGAAGCGTCTGAACCTTTTAATATCGGAGGCACAAACAGTATGGCTACCAACGGTCAGAACTCACTGTCTTATCTCGTTGACGGTAATGGTGACATCAATTTCCCCGTAATAGGCAAGATACACGTGGCAGGACTTACCATTGATGAGTGTCAGACGCTGATAGAAGACAAGGTGTCGGCTTATCTGGCCGATGTGGAAAAACCCGTTGTCATCGTTGCTTTGCAGAGTTTCCGCGTCACCGTGGCTGGTGAGGTGGGCGGTTCTACCGTTATCAACGTGCCTAACGGCAAGATGACCATCATGGAGGTGTTGGCACAGGCTGGCGATGTCACACTTCAGGGCATACGCAACCACGTGCTGCTCATACGAGAGGACGAGAAAGGCGAGAAGACGGCACACAGGCTCGACCTCACTGATGCCAATCTCATCAACTCGGAGTTTTACTATGTGCAGCAAAATGACTATATATATGTAGAGCCCAGCAAGATAAAGAAGGCAAATGCCGGCATAGGCGAGTCAGCCGCTTTCTATTACTCGCTGTTTGGTATCGTCATTTCGTTGACTACGTTAGCTATCAGCATTTCAAAATAAACGACATAATGAGCGTTGGACTTTTTGTTGAGTCCTGCGCTCATTTTTTATATATATAAATGAGAGACCTTGCCTGCGGGTGCCGTCTGCCGTGACGTCGGTGGGGGCGTGTGTGTCGTGTAAACGACGATGACACTGTCCTGATGTCGATGGCAGAATGGAGTGGCGTGGCTTTGTTACGGTGCAGAGCGGTTTACTGACGGGTGCAATAAGGGTTTCCCGATGAGCGCAGCGTTGGTTTTCTGACGGATATGGCGCGGTTTTCTGATGAGCTCAGAGCGGTTTTTGCAATAAAGACAAATCTTCAATAATACACATATAACAGAGTAAAAAACAGCGTAAAAAGGATAAAAAGATAATGGAGCCTTTGAAACATGAGTGTGGCGTGGCCATGATAAGGTTGCTCAAGCCACTTAAATACTATCAGGAGAAATACGGCACGTGGATGTTTGGACTTAACAAACTCTATCTCATGATGGAGAAACAGCACAACCGCGGACAGGAGGGGGCAGGCATGGCGTGCGTGAAACTCGATGCGCAGCCTGGCAACGAATATATGTTCCGTGAGCGTGCGGAGGGCAAGGATGCCATAACCGAAATATTCGCCAGAGTACACAAAAACTTCAAGTCTGTCGTGCCTGAGCTGGTGGCAGACGCTGATTTTGCCGAAGAGCATCTGCCCTTTGCGGGCAATATGTATATGGGACACCTGCGCTATTCTACCACGGGCAAGAGCGGCATATCCTACGTGCATCCATTCCTGCGCCGCAACAACTGGCAGGCTAAGAACCTGTGCATCTGCGGCAACTTTAACATGACTAACGTGGATGAAGTGTTTCAAAGGCTGCTCAGGCAAGGCATGTTCCCGCGCATATATAGCGACGGCTACACTCTGCTGGAGCTCATGGGCCACAGGCTTGACCGCGAGGCGGAGCGCAACTTCATCGAGGCGCAGAATCAGGGGCTCTCTGGCATGGAGCTGACGGCTTATATTGACAATAATATAGACATCGCCAATGTGCTGAAGACATCCATGCCCGACTTTGACGGCGGCTATGTGATGTGCGGAATCACTGGCAGCGGAGAGATGTTTGCCATGCGCGACCCATGGGGCATACGTCCGTCGTTCTATTATTGCAATGACGAGTTTGTGGCAGTGGCAAGCGAGCGTCCCGTGTTGCAGACCACGTTTGACATAGAGTGTGATGACATCTCTGAGATAGAGCCTGGCAAGGCTCTCATAGTCACTCGCAACGGCGTGGTAAGGATGGAGCGGATAATAGAGAGGCGCGGCTACAGCGCATGTTCCTTTGAACGCATCTATTTCAGCCGCGGTTCTGACCGCGACATCTATCGTGAGCGCGTGAAACTTGGCGAACAGCTGCTGCAACCAGTGCTGAAGGCTGTGGAAGAGGACGTGGACCACACCGTGTTCTCGTTTATACCCAACACGGCAGAGGTGGCTTACTATGGACTGCTCAACGGTTTTAAGAAATATAGCAACGCCCAGAAGGTAAAAAAGATACAGCAGCTCGACCATAAGCCCACTGATGAGGAGCTGCATGAGATACTTGACACTTATGTGCGCTCAGAAAAGGTGGCGTGGAAGGACATAAAGCTGCGCACTTTCATCACTGAGGGCAACTCGCGCAACGACCTTGCACGACATGTATATGACGTGACCTATGGAAGTATTGAGCCTTATGTGGACAATCTCGTG
>CAMGFM010000111.1 GCA_946055365.1 uncultured Prevotella sp.
AGCAACAGCGGAAGGCTCAAAATCTTCTTCATAGTCTTATACCCTGATACGTGTCGGGCGCAACCTTTAGTTGTGATAAAGACAGTGCAAACCGAGCGCAATGAAACTTGTTTCTTTTGCCGAGATGCAGCCTATCTTATGAAAATAAATTAACTCCGCAGAAAACGATATTGCCGTAGAAAGAAAACGACAATGCCGAGGAAATTATCTGCTTGACGTGTGTTAATGAGCCGCAAGGGCAAGAAGTAACTGCTTTTTGTGACTTTTTTTTCAAAAAAATTTTTTTTGCCATGCCACACACACAAAAAGAATCCCGTGTGGCGGTGGGTTGCCGCTCGCACGGGATGATGTGTTGCCGAAGTGTTTCGGCAGATGTTACTGAAATATTGTTTTTTTCGGTGTGGGTGTTACGCTTCTTAGTAAGCAGCGTTCTGCGGGTCAAAGCAAGTCCAGCCCTGCAGCCAGTTGTCGGTGGCGTTGAACGCTCCCACATAGCCCACCTTGTCGAGCCATGCGCTGCTCTCTCCGTCAAAGGATGCCCCAGAGAGGAGCGGGCTGCCTGCATTGGGCATGTAGGGAGAGCCTGTCCCGGCAGCGTCGAGGAGCATGAGCAATGCGGCATCGGCATAGTTGCTGTTGGCATTGGCGGCAAGCGAGAAGAAAGTGTTGGAGTAGGACTTCTGTGTAGCGTCTAACACCTGCTTGTTAACAGCGTCATACAGCACGTCGTCATACATCTTGTTTGCGTCAGAGCCTATCACGTCCATGCCAGCGAACACGTTGTTGTGGAAACGGAGGACTCCGTCCTTAGCCTGCTGCGGCGTATCGCCCTTCTCGCCGTCAATGATGAGTCCGACGGGCCATCCTACAGCCACGCTGTTGATGATGTTAAGACGTGAACTGCGGCGTATCTGCATGGCAGACTGGTAGCGTCCGAGCGCACTGCCGTTGTTGGGGTTCATGCTGCCGCCGTTGATAAAGTCGGAGGTGTTGTCGAATGTCACGCCGCTCTGCATTTTCGGACCGATGGTGGTGATGTTGCTGAATGTGGCGCAGGTATATGGCGACACCTTAGAGCCGCTTGCGTTGTTGTCGCTCTCAAAGGAGTTGCTCTGCGACTTGTCTGCTATCCTTGCATTGCGCACTGCGAGACCATACTGCACGCATCCTGAGAAGCCGTTGTCGGTGTCGAAGTCGTCGTCCCAGCCATGGTAGGCCACGAGATACTTGCAGTTGACAGCTCCGCCAAACCACTCAAAGGAGTCGTCGTTGGAGTAGGACACCTGCACGTGGTCTATCTGTGTGCCGCTGCCCACAGATGCGAGCGTCAGACCGTTGATTTCCTGGTCTGTCTGGAAAGGATAGCCTGCAAACTCGATGCGCACGTAGCTCAATATGCCAGAGTTGTCGGCGTTGTCGTTGCCTCCGTGCTTGGTGCGCGGGCCTCCCTCTATCTGCATCTCCGTCTGGTTGTTGACAGCCTTGCCACAGATGATGACACCGCCCCAGTCGCCAGGCTTTCTATTGCCACGTGCCTCTTCTGAAGTGAACACTATGGGCTGCGACGCGCTGCCCTTGGCAATGAGCTTGCCGCCGCGCTCGGCTATGAGTGACGCTTTTGTCTGCTTGTCGCCCTTGATGACGGTGCCAGGCTCGATAGTCAGCTCCGCCCCGTCGGCTATATACACCCATCCCTTGAGCAGATAGGTGCCTTTCTTGAGGGTCTGCTTGCCCGTGAACACAAACTCGGCATCGCCGTTGCCTATCTGAGTGCCGTTGGGGTCCTCGCTGTTGTCCTTTTCGTTGAAGAGAATATGGTCGCAAGCCCTTATGCCTGCATTGTCAGTCCATGTGTAGGTGTCGTTAGGGGTCACGTTCTCGTTGTCATCGTCGCTGCTGCACGATGTGACGCACACGGCAAGTGCCATGATACTTGCCATACCAAGATACTTCATTGATGTTTTCATAAAAAAAATTGCTTTGTGATAAGATAATTATACTTACTTTTTTTCCTTTTGATTTCTCTTTTTATAAGACAGGCTGCGCCTCGGAATTTAGTGCAAGCTCTATTTTGCATAAGACTGGCTGCACCTCGCATAAAAGGCTGCTCACACATTATATTATATATGTGTCTTGCTCCAGGCCGCGAGCGTCATCGCCGTGCCGTCGCCGTGTGTTGTGACACCACGGGCGGCAGCCGCGGCGAGTCTAAAACCTGACGCTTGCCGACACGCTGAAGTTTCTGCCCGGGCGATAGTGTCTCGTGGTCTGCCTCACTTCGTCGCCTCCGCCGTCCTGCTTTGTCTTTGTGAACTGCAGATAGTTGACGCTCTGTGCGAGAATGTCCCTCACGCCTGCCTTAATCTCCACGTGCTTGCCTATCTTCTTTGATATATTGAGGTCAAGGACATCTCTCGGCATCTCATAACTGTCGGGGACACGTGCGTTTTCGCCGCCTGACGTAGAGCCCTCGCTGCGTCCCACACCGATGATGCGCTTGCCTATGCGGTTGTAGAGCAGCGACACACTGAACAATTGAGCCTCGTTGTTGTAGAAGAGTCCCATGTTGACAAGATAGGGCGACTGTCCCTGCATCGGGCGGCCCTCATTGCGCGAGCCAGAGGGGAAGTTGACCCTCGAGTGTATGGCAGAGGCGTTCATGGAGAGCGCAAATTCTTTCAGTCCGATGAACGCAAGCGACTTGCGCACCTCAAGTTCCACGCCCACATTGTCGGCACTCTTGGCGTTCTCGTAGGAATAGACGAGGCTGGTGCCGCCCGCCACGGTGTAGGTCCACTCTATGGGGTTAGCGAAATGCTTGTAGAAAGCAGCCAGAGTGACAAGCTCGCCCTTGGAAGGATAATACTCCAGTCGCAGATCGGCGTTATGCACATAGCACGACTTTAGCGACACATTGCCCTGCACGTGCGAGGCGAGGTCAAAGTCATAGTAGACCGACGGCGACACCTCTCTGAACTCTGGTCGGTTGACCGATTTGCCATAGGAGAGGCGCACCTGACTCTTGTCGCTTGTCTTGTAGGTAGCGTTGAGTGAGGGGAAGAAATCGCTGTTGCGGTAGTAGCGGCTGTTGGGACTGGGCATGTCGTCGCGTGTGTTGGTCACAAGCTCCATTCTGTTGTACTCGTATCTCACGCCTGCCTCCACGCTCAACGGTCCACGTGCCACTGCCACGGTGGCATAGCCTGCCCCGAGGATGTCGTTGCCCGAATAGTTGTTGCGCATGCACATGTTTTCCAAGAGCCACAGCTTGTCATCGCCGAAATACTGCGGGTCGGAGAGCAGCTGTGTCATGTCCATCTGGCGGAAATCGGACGGCAGGGTGTTGCTCTCGGTGTTCCATCCATAGACAAACTGCCTCGTGTTGTAGTCTCTCGTGCGGTATTCGCCATAGGCTCCCACCTTTGCCACGGGCGAAAGGGCGCAGCCCTCAAACTCCTGGCGCAAATCTATGCGTGCGGAGGCTATATGCTCGTTGAGCTTTGTGAACTCGCGGTTTATCTCGTTGCCTGCCGTGAGCATCATGGTGCCTTGCTGCAAGGCATCGTCAACGGTGTAGCGTCTGCGGTCGGGCAGATAGCGGTTGGCATAAGAATAGCTGCCGCACCATTCCACAGTGCGCTGTCCGCGAGTGTGCTTGCCCGAAAGCTGGGAGTTGAGCGTGAGACGGCTGCGGTAGAAATATTCTGCGCCCGTCTCGTTGTCTGACTGCGCGTTGATGCCACTGCGTGAGGTGTATCTGCGGTTGACAATGCGGTTGATGATGTTCTTCAACTGATATTTGTTATTGCCTGAGCTTGAGAGAAGCGCAAAGTTGAGCATCGCACCGAGCTTCTGATTGTGGTTGTATTGGTCGTCGACCGACTGACGGAGATAGTTGCTGCGCCCGTTGGCATAGTCATACACACCAAAGAGGTTGTTGGTCATGTTCAAAAGGCTGCGCCACTCGTCGCCATAGCTCACCACGCCCGTCAGACCCAGCAACATGCCATCCTCAAAACGCCATCGGCGGCTCCAGTCAGCTCCTATCTTATAGTCGCCTACGGGAGTCGTAGACCTGGGATGCCAGTCGTTGCACAGTCCGCTGCCCGTGAGACCCACCTTGCCCGCCCCGGGAAACGAGGTGCCGTGATTGGCACGCACGAAACGGCGGAATGACGAGCGGTCGTCAATGCCATAGGAGGCGTTAACGGCAAAGCTGTTGCTCGCAGGAATGTCCTTGGTGCATATAGAGATGAAACCGCCCGAGAAATCAGAGGGATATTCCGCGCCGGGAGACTTCACTATCATGAGATTGTCAATGAGTGAGCTTGGTATCATGTCAAAAGAGAAAGCCCTGGAGTCGGCTTCTGAACTTGGCACCGCACCTCCGTTGAGCCACACGTTGTTGTATCTCTGCGAAAGTCCTCTCACCATGACAAACTTGTCGTCGATGAGACTCACGCCAGGCACTCTCCTCACCACTTCGCCCACGTTGCTGTCTTGCGAGCGTTTTATCTCCTGCGCCGACACGCCGTTGGCCACCTGACGGTTGTTTCTCACCATCTCTATGGTGCTCTGCTCGGTGTTGCGAATGACGGTGGCGGTAACCTGCACCTCGCCAAAGGTCTTGGTGTCGGTGACCATCTCTATCCTAATGTTGTCCACGTCGCCCTTGTCGGCATCAATGAACAATGTCACGGGCTTATAGCCCACATAGTTTACCGTCACCTGACGGTGCTTGCCGTCAATACCCATAATACTAAAGTGTCCGTCAACATCGGTGACTGTGCCTTTTCCGTCCACCGTGACCGTGGCCCCGATGAGCGTCTCGCCCGTGGCCTTGTCTACCACCACGCCCTTTATGTCGGCGGCGGACATCTGTGCCACACCTGCGTGCATCATCAGCAAAGCCGAGAGCAAGCGTCTGTTTGCAAAGTCAAGAATCTTCATGTATAAATACTCATGTTTTTACGACTGCAAAGTTATGCGCCGCATTTTACATGAATGTTACACGGGTGTTATCATGAGATTGCGCAGGCGTTGTTTTTGTGTTACATGCGGCAAGTGCCGCCATGTCATGACAAAGGGCAACTCTCAAAATTATGGAGCTGCCCTTTTGTAAGTTTATCATGTAGCGTCCTACTATTCAAAAGAGGCACTTTGCGATTGCCAAGTGCCTCTTTTGCAATAGCAAAGTGCCTCTTTTGCGTGCCTAAAGCGTCACTTTAGGATAACGGGCTTCAAAAGCCGCCTTATCGTCTGAGGGCACTGAAAAAGTATTGACTTTTCAGGTTGCCCCCTCCGCAGACTAAAATT
>CAMGFM010000112.1 GCA_946055365.1 uncultured Prevotella sp.
TGAACGAGAAATTCTGCGACGTGCCTTGAAAGCGGCCAAACTTGCCCATGCCCCAGAGCGTGTTGTTGCTGACATAAGGCTTGCCGTTGCTGTCAAGAGCGTAGGCATAGGAGGCAAAAACCGCAGTCATGTTAAACGTATAGTTCTTCCACCACTTGAGTCTTATCCTCATACTGAGGTCAGAGAGCGGATGATAATCCGTGGCGAAGTTGTAGCTCATGGAAAGTCCCAACTCGTCGATGATAGAAATCTTCTTTATGCCCGTAGAGTCCTTGTCTGACTTGATTTTCATCTCCACATTGTTGCTCAAATCAAACGACATGCTGCCCGTCTTGCCCTTGCCAGGCACCCCAAAGAGCTGTCCCTGATAGGGAGAATACTCCACGAGGTCTACCGAACCGTCGGCATTGGTGCGCTGATAGCTGTCGTAGTAGCCATAGCGGTGGTTGCCAAAGTCAGGGGCATAGCTGAATGACACCGACGGAGTCAGCACGTGCCTCACAGCCTGTATCTTGTCGCCAAACAACTTGCGGCTCGGCACGTAGAAACCATAGAGCTTGGTAGAAACACCGAGCGACAGGCTGTAGTTATAGACGTTGTTAAAGCCATAAATAGTGTCACACACCTCCTTGCCGGCAGCCTCATCCCATGACCTCATGACCTTGTGGGTGTACATACGGTCCTGAAAATTGAACGTGGGACTCACGTTTATGCAGTTGAACAGCGTGAAATTGCCGCTCACGGGTATGGAATGGTTCCAGCCGTTGCGCCAGTCCTTTATAAGGTTTGACTTCAGGAAGAGATCCTCCTTGGTGTTGATGCTGTTGGAGATGTGTCCCGTATAAGACATAGATATCTTTTCATACCACCTTTCGCTCCCTACGGCATTTTTTCTCTTGAAAGGATAGAAGCGGCTTACGGAGATATTGAGGTCGGGCAGTGTCACGGCCATGGTAGAGTCCACCATGTTTTGCGAGAGGTTGGCAGTGGAGCTGAGCGAAAGCCCTATGCTCGAGAACGTAGTGCCCCACGACACCGATGAAGTCCTCGTCGACTGTGTGAGAGTCTGCGGATTGTACATGGAGTTGAGGTTGTTGCGCTCATAGCTCGACGTTGCAAAGTTGACGCTTGCCGACAAAGAGCTGTAAGGATTGGCCTTTGCATCCTGTCGGTGGCTCCATTGCACCTTAAAAGACTTCTGGCTCATATAGTCAGGCATGCCCTTGTCGCCCGTCTTGGTGTTCTGGTAGCTCAGGAAAAAGCTGCCCGAGTAGCGGTAACGTTTGTTGTAGTTGCTGGCAGCCGACAGTCCCCACGAGCCTTTGGTGTATATTTCGCCGAGCAACTTCAAGTCACACTTGTCGTTGATGGCAAAATAATATCCTCCGTCACGCAGATAAAAGCCGCGGTTGTTCTCATCGCCATAGGTAGGCATGATGAAGCCCGACGAATAGCTCTTGGTAAAGGGGAAGAAACCATAGGGTATGGCAAGCGGCAGAGGCACGTCTGCCACCACAAGATAGGCAGGGCCAAACACAACGTCCTTGCCTGGGCGCACCTTTGCCCTTGACAGGGCTATGTAAAAGTCAGGATGCTCTGCGTCACACGTCGTGTAGCGTCCGTGTTGCAGGTAGATGTTGCCCTCCGCGTCGCGCTTCGATATTTGGCTTTGCAAGAATCCGTCCTCCTGCTGCGTGTACACGCTTGAGATAAGTCCTTTTTTGGTCTTGAAATTAAAGGCCATGGTGTCGCTCTCATACTTGTCGCGCCCCATGTTAAACACTGGCGTGCCTATGACAGCGGTCTTTGTGGTGTCCATAGGGTCTATTGCTCCTGTGGCACGCACCAGTGAGGAGTCCATACTCATGCCTATACGCTCGGCGGCAAGGTCCATATTCTCATATTTCACCGTTGCCGAGCCATACAAAAAGGCAGAACGCGAGCCTGCGTCATATATCAGCGAGTCCTGTGCGGTGTATTTCACGGGTGAGTTTATGCCGTTGGCTCTTTTTCTGTTTATAGAATCGAGCCTCAGCGAGTCATCCACGGCAAGGTTGTGGCGCATTATGGCGAGCTGCAGCGAGTCTGTCTCCGTCGCCACGCTATCTGCGGCAACCGCAAAGGACAACGTGTCGGCGGCAGACGCGTCAGTGACCGAAGCAGAATCGAGCACTGCCACGGAGTCCTGCCCCTCTGCGATGCCAGACACGCCAGCGGAGTCACCCGCAATGGCTGACTCTAAAGAGGAGTCATCATAATGACAGTCCTGCGCATGGCTTTCCCACGCCTTACCCGTGAGGAAAGGACTCTTGTAGCTCGCCGCCATCATCATGACAGCGAGGAGCAGCAGGGCTATGACAGTCGTTTTTCTCATTTATGGTGTTTGTCAAGGAGGCGTGGGGCCATCCTCCGTTACACTGTAATGCGTATATATAGATGTGTGTGTGAACTTTCTTTCTTTTATTCCTGCGTCCCGAAGAGCCTGCTCAGCTCTTCAAAGCGCGCCAGGGTGTCTCCGCCAAACTTGGCGAGCGATCGTTGCGCCTGTTCGTGGGTCTTGCGCTTGGCAAGACGTGTCTTTGAGAAGAACTTGTCGGCGTAACATATCAGTTTCTCCTCCATTGTCTCTGGCACGAGGTCCATGTCGGGCAGAGGCAGTCGCCCCTCCCTTATAGCGTCTCTGGTCAATCCTGCGCCAGTGTGCCTCTCGCACACCCTTGCATAAGCCTCGGGCAGTCCCTCGGCCCTCAATATCTGCGCGCCGCACACGCCGTGGCGTATATAAGGCTCGCTGCCGTGACATTCTATGCCCGGTGCGTCGGTCATGACGATGCCAATGTCGTGCAGCATGGCGGCATCCTCCACAAACGCTCTGTCCATCTGCATCTCCGGGTGCGCATCGGCTATCTGCAGCGCGAGCCGCGCCACAGCCTGGCTATGCGTGAGCAGGATGTGACGTAGCCCGTCACATCCTGCATAGTACTTGTCTATAATCTGTTTCCAATACATTATTATATAATATGTGCCTCTTCATTATATAATGCCTGTCTATTCATTATATTAAGGCATGTCTTCTTATTATATAATGTAGTCCTTTCACACAGTCGGCAGGCCTATTCGTGGTCGCGCTCTATGTAGGCTATCACGTCTCCCTTAAGCACTTTTGAGCCGCGCTTGGCGTTTATCTCCACGAGCTTGCCTCCCAGTGCCGCCGGTATTGACTCTATCTCGCCCCATGGGGTCTGTATGTAGCACAGCACGTCGCCCTCCTTGTATTCCTTGCCGATGTGCGGCTCCACGGTGGGCGCACATTCGCCGTCGCCAGAGAACTCCCAGTATATTTCGCCCTTGACCGGAGCGACGATGGCATCGGCCTTTGCGTGCTTGTAGGCACTGAGTTGCTCAGGCGAAAGGTTAGCTCCGAGCTTGGCATCCTTGAGTTGCTGCAGCTCTGCAAGGAAGTTTTTCTTGGCCTGTCCGCTCTTGTAGTTGCGATACTGCTCAGGGTGCATGGCAAGCTCAAAGAGTTCCTCGTCATCCTGTCCATACTCCCATCCGTTCTCGTCCATTTCCTTGCGGAAGTCGTCAAGTGCGTTGGCGAGAAGCGTGTGCGGGTCGGCGTCGGTAAACTCTCTGTTCTGTGCCTTTGCGAGGTCCAGCACCACCTGGTCTATCTCTCCAGGCACCTTGCCCGACTTGCCGAGTATCATGCCCCACATTGAGTCGTCCATCATGACAAATCGTCCCTTGCCTTGTTCTATTGTGAGCAAGTTCATGAGCGCGATGTTCTTGACATACTGCGAGAATGGAGTCACCAGAGGCGGGTATCCCACGCGCGGCCACACATAAGCCACCTCGTCAAAGAGCTTTACGAGCATGTCGTCCATGTTGATTTCTTCCTCGCCCTTCTTCTTGCGTATGTTGTTAATGGCAGTGCGTATGCCGCCAAGGTCGGCCATCATGCTGCCCATCATGCCTCCGGGCAGGCCGCAACCGAGCAGCAGCGACGACATGACCTTGTTTTGGGGGTTAATCCAGTAGCCGAGCCACTCGTCAATAAACTCCTGAGTGAGCGAGCGAGCCTTCATATAGGCGTTCATGTTGATCTCTGGCACGTCAAAGCCCTCGTTCTTGAGCATGGCCTGCACTGATATGATGTCTGGATGCACCTTGCCCCATGACAGAGGCTCCATGGCGCAGTCGATGATGTCGGCGCCGTTGTTGCAGACCTCAAGCACAGAGGCCATAGACATGCCCGGGCCTGCATGGCCGTGATATTCGATGATGATGTCTGGGTGCTTTTCCTTGATGGTGCGCGTGAGCTTGCCGAGGAAAGCGGGCAGGCCTATGCCTGCCATGTCCTTGAGGCATATCTCCTTTGCGCCTGCGGCGATGGCCGTGTCTGCCACCTGCGCATAATACTCCACCGTATGCACGGGCGAGTTGGTGATGCAGAGAGCCACCTGCGGTGTCATGCCACCCTCAATGGCCCATTTGATGCTGGGTATGATGTTGCGCGTGTCGTTGAGTCCGCAGAAGATGCGCGTGATGTCCACGCCCTGTGCGTGCTTCACCTTATACATGAGGGCTCTCACGTCGTCTGGCACGGGATACATGCGCAATGCATTGAGTCCACGGTCGAGCATGTGGGTCTTGATGCCCACTTCGTTGAACGGCTTGCAGAAGGCGCGCACCGCATCGTTGGGGTTTTCGCCTGCCAGCAGGTTCACCTGCTCAAAGGCACCGCCGTTTGTTTCTACACGGGCAAAGCATCCCATGTCAATAATGACTGGCGCAATGCGCTCCAACTGGTCTTTGCGTGGCTGGAATTTTCCTGAAGACTGCCACATGTCTCGGTACACGAGACTGAACTGTATTTTCCTTTTCATATTATGCTTGTTACTTTTCCCTTTATTAGCGTCACTTTTTACCTTATGGCCATGGTGTCTCCCACTGCCGCGCGCCTTGCCGCGTCACACCTGCGCACGTTGCTTTGATGTCGCATGACAAAACACGCCTCATGCCGCCATTCCACTGGCGCAAGACACCGCCTGCGGCCTGACGTATGGGCTGCACACATATAACAGATGTGCGTGGGAAATCCCGAAACCATACACCAAACCGAGTACAAAGGTAATAACAATATCTGAAAATCTATTACTACAGGCCAATTTATTTGACGCTCACAATCTCCACTGCCCCAAAATGATGACATAACTCATCTGCACGCCACACAAAAAGCGGCACTTTGCACTCA
>CAMGFM010000113.1 GCA_946055365.1 uncultured Prevotella sp.
ACCGTATATTCCCGAAAAAACATATACAAGTAAAGACAGACAATTAATATATATATAGTCAAAAAAAGGAAATGAAGAAAATATTGTTGTTGGGTTCGGGCGAGCTTGGCAAGGAATTTGTCATAGCCGCAAAGCGTGCCGGAGTCTACGTAGTGGCATGCGACAGATATGAGAACGCACCCGCCATGCAGGTGGCCGACGAGTGTGAGGTCTTTAACATGCTTGACGGCGACGCACTGTCGGCCGTTGTCAGCAAGCACTGCCCTGACATCATCGTGCCAGAGATAGAAGCCATACGCACAGAGCGTCTCTTTGACTTTGAAAAGCAGGGCATACAGGTGGTGCCGAGCGCAAGGGCGGTGAACTACACCATGAACCGCAAGGCCATACGCGACCTCGCCGCAAAGGAACTGGGGCTGCGCACCGCAAAATATTTCTATGCCACCACCCTCGAAGAGCTGCGCCAGCACTCTCGGGAGATTGGTTTCCCATGCGTCATCAAGCCCCTCATGTCGTCGTCGGGCCACGGACAGAGCGTGGTGAGGGAAGAAGCCGACCTCGAGAAGGCGTTTAACGAGGCCATGGAGGGCAGCCGCGGCGACGTGAAGGAGATAATCATAGAGGAGTTCATACACTTTGACTCTGAGTTTACGCTCCTTACGGTCACACAAAAGAACGGCCCCACACTCTTCTGTCCGCCCATAGGACACGTGCAGAAGGGCGGCGACTACCGCGAGAGCTGGCAGCCGTTTACCATACCCGCCGACGAGCTGCGCAAGGCCGAGGAGATGGCAGCCAAAGTGACGGCGGCACTCACCGGAGCAGGCATCTGGGGCGTGGAGTTCTTCCTCACAAAGGAAGGCGAGGTGATATTCTCCGAACTGTCGCCGCGTCCGCATGACACAGGCATGGTGACACTTGCGCACACTACCAACCTCTCTGAGTTTGAGCTGCACTTCCGTGCCGTGATGGGGCTGCCCATAGCCGGCATACACCTTGAACACGCAGGCGCAAGCGCAGTGGTGCTTGCCAAGGGTGAGGGTGAGGCACCGCAATACAACCTTGCGGACGCGCTCACCGAAGACTACACCAGAGTGAGGATATTCGGCAAACCCGTGCAGCACGTAGGCAGGCGCATGGGAGTGGTGCTTTGCTATGGCGATGCCGACGCTGACACCACGGCACTGCGCGACAAGGCAAAGCGTCTCGCCGACACCGTGCTGTAAAGGCCCATGGACGGCAACGTGAAACGAGGGGACAAGGGCGGCAGGATAGCCGTCTTGCAGTCGTCAAGGTTTGCGCTTGTACTCCTCATCTACATATCCCATTGTGTCACTCCTGCCATCAGGTCGCCCTTTGACTTCGGCGGCGAGGGCGGAGTGGCCTTTTTCTTTGTGCTGAGCGGCTTCGTGCTGTCCTGCGGCTACGGCAAGAGGGCGGCAGAGGGCGGTATGCACACTGGGCGGTTTGTGCTAAGGCGCATGGCAAGGCTCTATCCACTGCACTTGCTGACACTTGCGCTGACGGTGGCCCTTGACCACAGGCTCGGCGTTGACTATGACGCAGTGCAGCTGGCGGCCAACATTGCCCTCGTGCAGACATGGATACCGTCAGACCACACCCTGTTTGTGGCAAACGGCGTGTCATGGTTTCTGTGTGACATGCTGTTCTTCTATCTCGTGTTCCAACTTATGTATCGCTGGCTCACCGCCATGCCGTGGCGCACCGTGGCGTGGTTGGCGGCTGTCATAGCGGCCCTATATGCCACGGGGGCATCCATGGTTGACGACTCTATGGTCAACTGCACGCTCTATTCCAACCCTCTGCTGCGCAGCATAGACTTTGCGCTGGGCATCCTGACCTGCCGACTCTACCACGAGGGCGGCGTGAGGCATCGTCTCGAGCGCATGAAGGGCAAAGCGGCATTTGTGGCGGCACTGCTTGTCATTACATACTGCATCTACCAGCACATGAGTCCCGCCTTCAGGTGTGCCATGCTGTTCTGGCCAGTCATGCCTGTGGTCGTGATGCTGCTCACGTCCATGGACAGCGACAGCAACATCGTGTCGCGGTGCATGAAGTCAAGGCCTATGGTGTGGCTGGGCGGCATCAGCTTTGAGATATATCTGTGCCATCTGCTGGCAATGCGCCTCACGCAGCATTTCATGCACATGGACGGCAGTGTGGAGGACGACCTGAGATATTTTGTCATGGCACTGCCCGTGACGATAGTGGTGTCATGGGCGGCGGCAAGATGGTTTGTGAGTCCCGTGGCAGCCGCCATCAACAGGGCGGCAGAGCGGCGACAGCACCCCAAGAATGACTGAACAACAAGGGCGACAAGCCTCATAAACCTAAAAAATTATTATGGACATAAACGCATGTGGTCTTGTTGACCTGACCAAAATGATAGATCCGAGGGGCAATCTCACAGTGGCAGAGGGCATGAAGGACGTGCCTTTTGACGTGGCAAGGGTCTATTGGGTGTATGACGTGCCTGCCGGGGAGAGCCGCGGCGGACATGCCCACCGTCATTGCAGGGAGTTTATAGTGGCGGTGAGCGGCTCGTTCAACGTCACTCTCGACAATGGCAGCGACAAACGCACCTTTCACCTCAACCATCCCTATCAGGGACTGCTCGTGGAGACCGACATCTGGCGCACGCTCGACGACTTCTCCTCTGGCTCGGTGTGCCTTGTGCTGGCGAGCGACCCGTTTCTCGAGGAAGACTACATAAGAGACTATGACCAGTTCATGGCCTATCTCAATGAAAAGGCAAACGAACAACTCTCCAAATGATAAATCTCAAGGACATAAACGCACTCCACGCCAACGACATAGCACGTGCCGTGGAGAGAGTGGCGGCAAGCGGATGGTATCTGAGGGGCGTGGAGACACGGGAGTTTGAACGCGAGTATGCCGAATACATTGGCTGCGACCACTGCGTGGGCTGCGGCAACGGACTGGACGCGCTGACGCTCATACTCATGGCCTACGTGGAGCTTGGGGTGATGCACCACGGCGACGAGGTGATAGTGCCTGCCAACACCTACATAGCATCTATGATAGCCGTGAGCCGCGCGGGACTCGTGCCTGTGCCTGTGGAGCCGCGCATAGACACGCTCCAGATAGACGACTCGCTCATAGAGCAGACCATCACGCCACGCACCAGGGCCGTGATGATTGTTCACATGTACGGACGCTGCGCCATGACACCCGGTATAGCCACGCTGTGCAGGAAGCATGGGCTGCGACTCATCGAAGACAACGCCCAGGCGCACGGATGCCGCTATGGCGACAGGCTCACGGGCAGCCTTGGCGACGCCGCAGGCCACAGCTTCTATCCCACAAAGAACCTTGGCGCGCTGGGCGACGCGGGTGCCGTGACCACAGATGACAGCAGGCTTGCCGAAATGGTGAGAGCCTTGGGCAACTATGGCTCTGAGCGCAAGTATGTGTTCTCTCACCTCGGCGTGAACAGCCGCATTGACGAGATGCAGGCGGCTGTGCTGAGGGTGAAACTGCCACATCTCGACAGCGAGAACGAGACGAGGAGACGCAACGCACGCTATTATATAGACCATGTGAGCAACCGTCACCTCACTCTGCCGTCTCTCGACTACTGGCGGCACAGTGTCTTTCACCTCTTCCCCATTCTCTCGCCCTATCGTGACGAGCTCAGGGACTTTCTCATGCAAAATGGCGTGGCCACAGACATCCACTACCCCGTGCCGCCGCACATGCAGGGTGCTTACAGCGCATGGAACGGGAGGTCATATCCCATTACGGAACGCATACACACGGAGGAACTGAGCATACCTGTGGACCAGACGCTGACGCAAGAGCGGATAATGGAGATAACGGCCCTACTCAACGCCTTTGAACCGCATTGATGCACATCTTGAAGTGACGGTGCGTGACGACAATGCTGCAAGATGCGACCGCCGCGCTTGTTTTTTCTCACTTATCCACACCTTATTATATATATAGCAAAGCATGACAGTCAGGGAGGTTACGGCAGAGGAGTATTCTGCCATGGCATTTACACATCCGCACGTCTACAACAGCGTGGAGTTCGCGAGGCTCAACGCCCACAAGACCGACGGGTTGCGCTACCTTACATTCACCCGCAACGGCGAGCCAAAGGCAGGCATAATTCTCGGAGAGCGTGCCGGGCGACTGCTGTCGCCTTTTTCAGCACCCTTTGGCGGCTTTTCCACGGCAGGACAGCTACGTCTCGAGACAGTGGAGCAGGCAGTGGAGGCTCTGTGTGGCTATGCCAAGCACGCAGGCATGGACATCGGCATAGTGTTGCCGCCACAGCTCTATGCCCCGACGCTCACCGCACACTGCATAAATGCGCTGTCGCGCATGGCAACTCTCAGGCACATTGACCTCAACTATTATTTTCCGCTCGACAAGTGCCACGGCTATGAGCAGATCATCGATCGCAGCGCGAGAAAAAACCTGCGCCGCGCGCTCTCTGCCTCACTTGAGCTGGAGGCAGTGGCACGTGACGACCGCAAAGGCATGGCCACCGCCTATGACATCATCAGACGCAACCGCGAGGAGCATGGCTATGAGCTGAAAATGTCACTCGACGACGTGGCAGACACGACAGAGATTATAGACGCTGACTTTTTCCTGCTGCGACATGCGGCATCGGGCGACATCGTGGCGGCGGCACAGGTGTTTCATGTGGCAAAAGGCATAGCCCAAGTCATCTACTGGGGCGATCTGAGGGCATACGGCGGCATGAGACCCATGAACGGCCTCGCCCACCTGCTGTTTGAACATTATCACAACGCAGGTCTAAGCACGCTTGACATAGGCCCGTCAACGACAGACGGCATCCCCAACCTCGGACTGTGCGACTTCAAGACGGGCATAGGCTGTGAGATAGTGCCGAAATTTGCATTTGAGATTATTGCCAGCCACTAAAGACACGCCGTCACCGCACAGGTTACGCCCATAACACCCCTACTCTACAAGATTGCACGCAATAAACAGTCAAGACAAAGCTACACTGCGGCTCAGGCAAAGTGCCACTTTAAGGTCATGAAACGGCACTTTGCCTGAGCCAAAGCGGCACTTTACGCCCGCAAAAGTGCCACTTTCACGATACGGGGACAGCATGTCAGAAATTCTATTGCCCCACACCCTTATTTGCGCATGACCATACTGACACACAGACCCTCTTTGTTCAAGATGTCAGCATGGCAAAATAGCGCAAATAATCAAAAA
>CAMGFM010000114.1 GCA_946055365.1 uncultured Prevotella sp.
CATTGCGCTCAGTTTGCACTGTCTTTGCAGAAAATAGGCGGCGGCTCGGTAATTGAAACAAGTTTCTGCATCGGTCAATACTTATTATTGTAACAGGTTACGACATTCTCTTGAACAATCATCAAAATAAAAATACACACACCTATGCATCCAATGGACAAATTAGCTTTCTGCCCAGTGTGCGGAAGCGACAGATTTGCGATAAACAGCGACAACAGCAAGAAATGTGAGGCTTGCGGATTTGAGTTTTTCATGAACGCAAGCTCCTCAACAGTGGCAATCATCACCGACAGCGAGGGCAGAATACTCGTGGAACGCCGCAAGCACGACCCTGCAAAAGGCACTCTTGACCTGCCCGGAGGCTTCATCGCACACAATGAGACTGCCGAAGAGGGCGTGAGACGTGAGGTGATGGAGGAGACAGGACTGGCTGTCGCATCGTCACGCTACATGTTTTCACTGCCCAATGTCTATCATTACAGCGGCATAGACATACACACGCTCGACCTGTTTTTTGAATGTAAGGTGGACGACTGCGGCACTCTCCATGCTGGCGATGACGCTGCTGAATGTATGTGGATAGACCCGCAGCACATAGACCCGAGCCTTTTTGGCCTGCACTCCATAAGCAAGGGCCTGAAAATGTATCTACAACATTTGCAGTGCAAGCCTAAAGAAAGATAAAGTCGCGCCGTGTCTGTGGCAAAACACGCATTATGAAAATGCTGTGCTGGCAGAACATAATGCAAAGACACTGTTTTTTGAGCAGAACCCATATCAGAAAGCCTGCCGCGCTTCTATTGCGCGGCAGGCTTTCTGCATGTCATGACAAGAGTGTATTACGCAGCACGCCGTCATCAACGTGTCTGTCGTGCTATGCCTGCTGTCATGCCAAGATATTTGCGCAGGGTGAGCAGCGAGACAAGGCGTTCACGCCCTGCATCACGAAACTGTGCCACCCACTCATGGGCATGTCTTATGATGGCATTGGCCTCTTCGGGATGCGCGGAATACCAGTCCATCTTGTCGAGCAGGTCAGAGAAGTCGGGCTTCACCTCTATATAATGATAGTCAGGCACAAGCTGTCCCTCCATAAACCACGTCTCGCAGGTGGGTCTTGGCATTATGGCTATGCTGTTTGACGACATCACCCACTTGAGGTTGCTTGCCACGTCATTGCCCTCTATCGCCATGACATACCTGTAGGCGAGATGCTCATAGACAGTGATTTTTTCGCGTCGCCAGTCCGTGGCTTTTCTGTCGGTGTCGCCTGCATCCACCCTCTCATGACCGAACCACCGGCGCATGAACAGCTTGCGCTGCTCCTTTTCATACACCTTTCCCCTGAAGACCACAGCGTCCTTTTTCTGGGCAAACGGGGTCTTGTCGTCAACGAATATGAAGTGGCGCACCTTGTTGAGCTTCATTATCACGTTGTTGCGGTTGTCGCCGCCGAAGGGACGGCTCTTGGTGATGCTCGGTATGCGCGCTATGTAGTTCACGTCGCCCGGCTCTATGTGCCAGCGAGCGTCCTTTGGGAAGTAGCGACCATACTCCATGGTGTCATAATAATAGACCTTTTGCCTCATCTTGGGCTGCGAGCCTATGGCTACAGACTCCCTCTCCCACTCTTCCGCAGGCACTCCACGATAGGAGTCGCCCTTGCAATAGTAGTCGACGCGCCTCATGATATAATCGCGGTCATCCCTTGCGGCGAGCAGACGGTCAAGCGACGCGACGGCAGGACGCAACAGGCAGCGCGGCATGTGCATCCTTACAAATGCCTCGGCGTAATAGACAAACTTGGGATTCTTGCCGTTGAATATCTTTCTCCTTAAGTTTTCAAAGCACATGTCCATATTTAGTGTAATAAGCCACCGCACCTCCCCTACGGGACATGCGGTGGCTTGCGTGTTATGTGCCGTCTTGCGACAGCCTGATTGTTACATAAATTCTGGTCTTAGTCGTCAAGGCACTGTCTGGATTACTTCTTGACAGCCTTGAAGCTGCGTCCGTCAACGGTATTGACGATGTTCACGCCACGCTCCATGGCGTTCTTGCGCACGCCGTCAAGCCCGTAAACAGCCTTTGCCTCTGCCTTGGGAGCCTCAACACCCTGCACTGAAGACTCGCCAGTGGCCTGTGTGTCGAAAACATACACATGGAAGTCGAAGTTCTCGTCTGCCATGAAGCCAGAGACATAGCGTCCGTCAGCAGAAACACCGGTAGGAGTATGCACGCCATTGAGGTCAAACTCAGCAAACTGCTCACACTCGGGGAATGCCTCTGCAAGTGTCATAGGCTTCTGCTCACCCGGCTTCCACACATAGCCAGTGCGCTGTATGCCCCAGCCAGATGCCTGCTTGTAGAAGTACATCGTGCCGTCGTTGGCCACGGCGTTGCAGTTATATGAAGCCCTTTCTGGCTCTACCTCCTCGTCACCCTCTACAACGGTTGCGGCATCGGTATACTCGAGAAAGTCGGTCTCGGTGTTGTAGCGTCCGATGTAATAGTTCTCCTCCCAGTCGCACATCTGTATGGCCACATACTTGCCGTTCTCGCTTGTGGCTGTAGCCTGGAAGATGATGTAAGGATTAGAGCCGAAACCTCCCTCGAAATATCTCTTGCAGGGATATGTGACAGAGTAGGTCTCGCCGTCAGCATTGCGTGTCCACAACACCATGGGATAGGCAGCCCAGTTGTCGATGATGCGTCCCACGATGAGCGAGCCGTCGGGAGTGATGCGCTCTGCCGATGTGCCGTTTACCTCAAATCCGCACCATTCTGTAGTAGGCTCGGGAAGGTCTGTCTTGACACCGTCTTTCCATATACATGCGTGTGTGACGTAGTCAGAGCCGTAGGTGTTGCCCACATAGAAAGACTCGTCGTTGGTGCCGTGCTTGGCAATGGCAAACGTGCCTTCCTCAAATGACTCCTCGTTGAGCTTCTCCATGTTGCCGTTCATGTCAAAAACGATGGCATAGTCGTCGAAATAGCCGAATGCCTTGCCGTTGTCGTTGACTCCGAAGAATGATGTCATCTCGGTTTCGGGTGTGTAGCTGAACGTCTTTGTCTCGGTGTCATACACAAATGCGATTGCTCCGCCATAATATTCGCCGCTGATATAGCGTCCGTTGGCAGACATGGCTGTACTCATGAGCGAGCCATCCTCGGGATTGGGCAGGATGGTAAGACCATTCTGTGCGTTGACCATTGACGTAGAAGCTGCCATAGCTGCGAGAGAGAGTAAAAGATGTTTCATAATATAATGATTTTAACGTTAATGATTTCGGTTTGGAATTTTGAGGTGTGGCAAAAGTAACAATTTATTTTGAACTGTCAAAAAATATTAACACAAAAATTAAAATTCCATTACAAAACCTGCATTATACATGTCTTTCATGCCTAAAAGGTCTGTATGCCGCGCCCAGAAAGGCAGCTTGGAGACGCAAAATAGGCACTTGGCAAATGCAAAGTGACACCTGAAATTTGCAAAACGGCACTTTAGAGACGCAAGGCGGCACTTTGGCGGCGTAAAGTGGCACTTTCTAATACGAAAAATGCCGCTCTACATAATGCAGGGCGACATTCGTCATGGTGTATATGGCATGGTCTATAAACTCACGCCTCGGTTATTGTCTGTTTTTGGGCATACGTTTTGTCTTCCTTTTGTGTCCTGTTCGGCGCATACTGCAAGTCTCACCGGCCATGCAGCCCGCTGCACTCCTTCTTTAGACTACGGTATGCCCTCGGCTGAGCCACAAAGACACGACAAAGCTAATTTATACGACACGCTATATGTGAAGATTTCACGCACGGCGGCTCTTTGTCGGCGTGTCAGCCAGCCATCTCCTCACCGTCGCGCTGGCGGTAGATCACGTTGTTTGCGCCGCTGGTTATCTGCAACGCCTCGGGATGCTCCTTGATGTAGGAGTCTATATGTCTCACGCGCTTGCTCTCGAGTATCTCGTCCACGGCTATGAGTATGCCAGTCTCCTCCACGTCGCCAAAGCCATAGTTGATGGCCGTGCCAAAGAGCTTCATGGTGGGCGACAGTCCCATATAGGCGTTGACGAGCGGCGGTATGTTATAGCCGAGGGCCCTTATCTCGCGGTTGAGGATGAGATAGTCTTTCTTGAAATCATCCTCGCAGAACAGCCTCGCAAGCTCTTCCTCGGGCGTGTCTATCACAAGCGGCTTGAGCGGAATGATGAGATTTTCCTTGTCGTCAAAATGTTTCTTGAGAAAATAGAGTATCATGTCGCGGCCGCGGCGTATGTAGGAGGGATACATGGTCATCTTCCCGAAAAAATACTTCACATTGGGCTTTATCACGGTCAACGCCCCGAGTCCGTCCCACAGGTTGTCGAGGGCGAAGAGGCTTTTTGAGCCGCGGCGCGTGCTTTGATATTCGAGCGTGACAAAGGAACGGCCAAGCTCTATGGTGTAGGGCATATATTCGCTGATGAACTTTTCGGAGAAGTGAAACATGTGTCCCGTGGCGAGCTTGGGCTGTCCGTCCGCGCCTATCTCCCAGTCTGTGCCAAGCAAGTAGCGGTAGCCGCCGATAATCTCCTCTGCCTCGGGGTTCCACACTATAAGTTGCTTGTAGCAGTTGGGGCAGGTGTCAAACTCATCTATGTCAACAGACTTGCCTGTGCCGCCTCCAGCCTCACGAAAGGCTATCTCACGCAGGCGGCCAATCTCAAGCATGACGTTGGGAGCGTTGTGGGCGGTCACGACATATATCTCATTGTGACTCTTATTGGTCATCCTGAGCTGGCGTTCTGGTGTCAGTTCACTCTTGAGCAGCTGTTTGCTTATCGGTTGGATTATTGACTCTTCCATTTTAGGTTGTCTATGTCTTTTCTCTGTATGTTTTTCGATGTCATTATATGTGTCTGCGCCGTGCGTCAGGACTGTCTGGCAAGCTCATACACCCTGTCCTGCACATATTGCGCCCACTCCTGCGCCTTGCGCGAGCGGTCAAAAGTCTGCCATGGTATGGGCTTGCCTATGGTCACGGTGAATGTCTTGTGTACATTGCGGTACATCTCGTCAACGAGAAAGAGCATGGCGAGGTTTACCTTCAGCCCGAGCCTTGCACACATGTTGGCTATGGTGTAGAAACGGTCAGAGTTGCGTCCGCTGAAGTGTATAGGCACCACGTCGCGCCGCGTCTCCACGCTCTTGGCAATAAACGTCTTCC
>CAMGFM010000115.1 GCA_946055365.1 uncultured Prevotella sp.
CGGCATCGCCTTATGCGCATGACAGAGGAACGCAAGCGGAAGACAAGGGAGAACGTGAGCGTGTTGCATAAATAACGGCATGGCTATGGAAACCTATATAAAAAGAAGACAAATTGTATTAACCGTATTTACAAAAAAATCATGGCTACAAAACTGAAAATATCCACGTCAAAGGGCGACATCATAGTGCGCCTCTACGATGAGACACCCATACATAGGGACAACATGACACGTCTGGCAAAGGACGGATATTATGACGGCACTCTTTTCCACCGCGTTATAAAGGACTTTATGATACAAGGTGGCGACCCCGATAGCCGCAACGCACCCAAGGGCAAGCGTCTCGGCACAGGCGGACCCGACTATACGCTGCCGGCGGAAATCGTGGACGGACTCTTTCACAAGCGCGGCGCGCTGTGTGCGGCACGTCTCGGCGACGACGTAAACCCGGCACGCGAGAGCAGCGGAAGCCAGTTTTATATCGTCTGGGGCGAAGTGTACAAGGCAGGACAGCTGCAACAGCTTGACAGACAGATGAAGCAAAATCATCTGGCGGAGACTTTCAACGCACTCGTGGCGGCACACAAGACCGAAATCATGGACATGAGACGCAACCGTGACCGCGCAGGCTTGCAGGCTCTGCAAGAACGTCTGACAGATGAGGCCAAGGCCGCCGTGAAAGGGCATGAGGAGGGTCTCAGCCCTACACAAAAGGAGGTGTACACGACCATCGGAGGCACACCATTCCTCGACAGACAATACACGGTGTTCGGAGAAGTGGAGACGGGACTGGACGTGGTGGAGCAGATAATCAACGCCGACACAGACAGCAGCGACAGACCCAAGGACGACATAACGATGACGGTGAGCGTGGTGGAGGAATAGACCACGACACGCCATATCTCATGGCAGGCATAACGACAGTCGCACACAATATGGCGCAGACAACAAACAAAAAAGACACGACATGGACGACATCAGAAAGACGCTGACCGTTTACAAGGCGAGCGCAGGAAGCGGCAAGACATTCAGACTGTCGGTGGAATATATCAAGCTGCTGATGCAAAACCCCATGTGTCACCGACACATACTCGCCGTGACATTCACAAACAAGGCCACCGAGGAAATGAAGACGCGCATACTGAGCCAGCTCTACGGCATCTGGAAAAGACTGCCCGACTCGCGCGCCTACATGGATGTCATTGGCGAGGAGACAGGCAAAAGCCGCGAGGAGATGTCGCGCCTTGCAGGCACGGCTCTGCACAATATCATACACAACTACAGCTATTTTCGCATAGAGACCATCGACTCGTTTTTTCAAAGCGTGCTGCGCAACCTCGCGCGTGAGCTCGACCTCACAGCCAACTTGCGCATAGAGCTAAACGACACGCAGATTGAGGAGCAGGCGGTGGACGACATGGTGTATAATCTCGGCAAAGATGACGAGATACTCAAATGGATTCTTGACTATATCAAGGAAAACATGGACGAGGAAAAGAGCTGGAACGTGACGGGAAGAATAAAGGAGTTTGGCAAAAACATATTCCGTGAGTTCTACAAGACCAACAGCGACAGACTCAACAGCGTGCTGCACGAAAAGGACTTCTTCAATGCCTATACCAAACGCCTGCACGCCATGGAAGAGTCGGCCAAGGCAGGCATCACGGCATACGTCACGAGATTTGAGGAGGCTATGCAGGAGCATGGCTATTCGCTCTCTGACCTCTCTAACGGTGGTAGCGGAGCTGCCGGCTATTTCCTGAAAATAAGAAAAGGGGAATATGACGACAGCATAGCCTCGGGCGCAAGGGTGCAGAAAGCACTCAACACCGACGGGGCGGAGGCGTGGACAGTCAAGAAGGCACCGCAGCCACTCAAGGACTTTGCCGCCGATGTGCTGTCGCCGCTCATACACGAGGCGGAGGCGTGCCGCCAACGCGAATGGCGCACTTACTCGTCGGCCATGCTCACACTCAGCCATCTCAACCAGCTGCGCCTGCTCAACAGCATCGAGACTGAGGTGAGAAAACAGAACATGGAGCATAACCGTTTCCTGCTCAGCGACACGCACACACTGCTACACTCGCTCATAGCCGATAGTGACTCGCCGTTTATATTCGAGAAAACTGGCACAATGCTCAGGCACATAATGATAGACGAGTTTCAGGACACAAGCACGGTGCAGTGGAGAAACTTCAAGGTGCTGCTCAAAGAGTGTATGAGCAACGATGAGGAAGGGGACAACCTTATAGTGGGCGACGTGAAACAGAGCATCTACAGATGGCGAGCGGGCGACTGGCGTATGCTCAACAACATAGAACGGGAGGTGCCGCACGCAAGGGAGATGCTCGAGGTGAGACACCTGAAGACCAATCGCAGGTCGTGGCGGCGCGTGACGATGTTTAACAACTCTTTCTTCTGCATAGCCGCCGAAAAAGAAAGTGCCTTGCTGGGCGAGGAGTGCGGCGCAGGAGAAGAGTGGCACAGAGACAGCCTTATGCAACTGCGCAAGGCCTACGAGGAAGAGGATGTAAGGCAGGACGTGCCAGACGGCGTGGAAGACAAAGGATATGTGAGCGTCACGCTACTGCCCACAAAGGATGCCACAAGCCTCACCCTGGAGCATACCGCAGAGACAGTCAGGACACTCATGGACAGAGGGGCAAGAGCCAAGGACATTGCCATACTCGTGAGATCCAACAGGGTCATCGGGCTCATAGCCGAATATTTCGCCAAGCACATGCCTGAGATAAAGCTGGTGTCAGACGAGGCTTTCAGGCTTGACAGTTCCATAGCCGTGAACATCATTGTCACGGCTATGCACTCGCTCACCCATCCTGACGACATGCTTGCCAAGGCTTTTCTTGCCAAGGCCTACCAGACGGCAGTGGCAGGAGTTGACAACGAGAGTGCCGACGAGATGCTGACATCGGCAGACACGACGGAGAGCGCGTTGCCCCATGAGTTCACATCACAGCGTCTGCAACTGCTCTCTCTGCCCATATATGAGTTGGCAGAGCGCGTCTACGACATTTTCTCGCTGCACCGCATCGACGGCGAGGATGCCTATCTGTATGCTTTCTATGACTGTCTCAGCGACTTTCTCACGAACAACTCCACCGACATCGACGATTTCGTGGACAAGTGGAACGAGTCGCTGCACACAAAGAACATACAGGCCAGCGACACGGACGGCATAAGACTGCTGTCTATACACAAGAGCAAGGGTCTGGAGTATGACCACGTGATAATACCGTTCTGTGACTGGAAGATAGAGCTGCCCGGTGTTATATGGTGTTCGCCCGAGGAAGAGCCATACGGACAGTTGCCCCTCGTGCCAGTGGACTTCAGCAGAACAAAGATGCTGGGCAGCATCTACGAGCGCGACTATGACGACGAACACCTGCAAAATACTGTCGACAACCTCAACATCCTGTACGTGTCGTTCACCCGTGCCAAGGCGAGCCTGCACGTGATAGCAGCCAAGGGCAACAAGGCTACACGCTCATACATATTGAGCCAGACCATAGCCGACATGTGTCTCGACAACTGCCACACCGAGGGCAACATAGACAGCAAGGACGAGGTGTTTCGCTTCACTTATGGCAGCCTCGAAGACTCCTATGCGCCTGTCACAAGGACTAACGGTGAGGACGGAGACGGCAGAAAGACGGGGCAAGGCAACATCTTCATGCCAAGACACGTGGAGAGGAAGCAGGTGAAGCTGCATCCATGCCCCAACACGGCGGTCTACAGACAGAGCAACCTGAGCCGTGAGTTTGTCGAGGGCGAAGACACGCAACAGTCATACATCAAGACTGGCTCACTGCTGCACCGTCTGCTGGCATCCATAGAGACCGCAGCCGACATAGACCGTGCCGTGACGCAGCTGAGTATGGAGGGCGTGCTTGACGAGAGTGCTATTTCTGCCAAGAGCATCAGGAGTATGCTACACAAACGCATCGCTGACAGCAGGGTGGCAGACTGGTTTTCGGGCAGGTGGAGGCTCTATAACGAATGTACGATACTGTCCTATGAACCCACGACAGAACAAGAAAGGGAGCAAACGCCAGGACTGATGATGAAAGTGAGGGGGTGCAGACCCGACAGAGTGATGACCGACGGCGAAAAGACGGTGGTGGTGGACTTCAAGTTCGGCAACCCGAAAGCCGCCCACACCATGCAGGTCAGGGAATACATCTCCAAGCTCACAGACATGGGTCATGACAATGTCAAAGGCTATCTCTGGTATGTCTATGCCAACAACATCGTGGAGGTAAAGCCATGACACGGACTTGCATATCGTGACTTGTCCATGCCAAAGAGCAGATGTCATAGCCAGTCATGGCCTTCTGTCCCACCCCTCGCACGCTACTCTGACCCTCTACTACCCACAGCCTGCCCACGGAAACGCACCCAAAACCCACGGCAAGGCACATTGACAGAACATACATATATATATATACACACATAATCACAAGATGCAACATCCCACAGACGGCAGTTTTCTCGAATACGTGGCACACGACATGCTAAACAAATGCCACAGAGACGGCGTGGATCTGTCCAGAGTGGCCGTAGTGTTTCCCGGCAAACGTGCGGCACTCTTTATGAACGAGTATCTCGCACGTGCGGCAGGCTGCTCCGTATGGAGTCCCGCCTACATCACCATCAGCAACTTCCTGCGCGGACACTCGTCATTGGTGGCAGGCGACAACATAAAGCTGGTGTGCGACCTGCACAAATCATTCTGCAAATGCACTGGCCTAAAGGAGAGCCTTGACCAGTTTTATGGCTGGGGACAGCTGCTGCTATCCGACTTTGACGACATCGACAAGAACATGGCAGATGCCGACAAGGTGTTCTCCAACATCGAAGACTTGCATGACCTTGACGACATGTCCTACCTCACGGAAGAACAGCGCAACATGCTCAGACGCTTCTTCAACAATGTCAACCAAGGCAAGGAAGAAAGCACGCTCAAAAAAAGGTTTGAACAGCTGTGGAGCCACCTTGCAGAGATATATCATGACTATCAGGCACGCCTGCGCAAACAAGGCATAGGCTATGAAGGGATGATATACAGAGAAGTGGCGGAAAGCAAGCACATCGCATTACGCTATGACCGCTATGTCTTTGTGGGCTTCAACCTGCTGCTGCCGGTGGAGTGGCAATTGTTTGCCTATTT
>CAMGFM010000116.1 GCA_946055365.1 uncultured Prevotella sp.
ATATATCTTTGCCCAAGATAGGCTGCGGCTCGGTAATCGGAGCAAGTTCCATTGCGCTCGCCTTGCGCTATCTTTGTAGAAGATAGGCTGCGGCTCGGCAATCGGAGCAAGCTCCATTGCGCTCGCCTTGCGCTATCTTTGCGCGCAACTAAGTATAAACAATCCAAAAACAAAGATGCATCCATTAAAATCAGGCACGACACTACAGAATGGCAGGTATGTCATTATGGAAATGACGGGGCAGGAATCCCTGTCACTGAAATATCGTTTACTACAGACAACAACAGACAGGGAAGTATGTTGTGACGAGTTTTTTATGCGTGACTTCTGTATGCGCAATGCAGAGGACGCTGCCGTGAGTGTGTCTGCCGACTATGCGTGCCAGGTGGACGTGTTCAAGAAAAAATTTCGCGATGACGCAAAGGCAGAGATCAAGTCTGCGACTGACAAGGCACGGAACATCCTTGACATTTTTGAGGAAAACAATACCGTATATGTCATATATGTCAACACCTCGGCACGCAATGGCGAGCCAACAGCGACAGATGCCATGCCTAAGGCTGGCGACAAGGTGCATGCAGGCGATGTGACCGATGCAGGCAATGCTGTCAACATGGCAGGCGGCGGCCTTGTGCATGACGGCAGCGGCGCAAAGGACAGCCGCGGCATACCTTCACGTGGCTCAAATGAGAAGAAAGACAGCCGCAATATATTTTCACATGGCTCAAAAGAGCAGAGGGACAGCCGCAACAGACCCTCCTGCGGCGGCAATCCAAGGCACGGACATCACGGAGGCACTTTGCTTGATGCTGGCAGCAAAAGACCGTCGGCAGAAAGTGCCGACGGCCACCGGCTGAGAAACAGGCTGGTGCTGTCGCTGCTGTGTGCTGCCCTTGCCTTAGGCGGCTTTGGCGTGGCGTGCATGGTGATAGACGGCTTTGAGCCTGACGACATGCCAGAAGAAGTGCCGCTGCTGGACAAGGAGGCAGGCAAGGAGCTTGCCGAGGAGGCGGCCGACATCAATGCCGGCGACAATGTCGTGCAGGAACATGACATGGAAGGCAATGCTGTAAGCGACAACGGCTCTAAGCAAACGCTTGACAACTATATGCAACTCTTCAATGAGTGTCTCGCAAAAGCCAAGGCAAACAGGCACAAGCCCAGCAACATAAACAACGTGCTTGACGCAAGGTTCTATTATTATGACAAAGCCGACAAGCTGAACGTGGAGCTGACGGGCAAACGGCTGCCGCGAAACGCCGAGATAGACAAGCTGATGGAAGATGAGTATAACTATTGGGTGTCAGAGGCGCGCAAGATAGGCAAGAACCGCACAAAGTTTAGACAGAAGCTACAGTATCTGAAAAACGCGGAGCGTCTGAGCATAAGTCACAAGCCACAGCTGAACGCGCAGATAGACTGGCTGGAAAAGGAATTGAAGAAATCTGACAAAAAACAACGCAGAAGATGAAAGACAAGACGACATTGGCAACATATCTGCTCACAAAAAAGGCACTCATGATGTGCCTGCTGTCATTCGTGTTGGGCGCGGCCGCAAGATTCCTGGTATATTGGGACGGCAACAGGCAGCAAGAGCCTGAAAAAGAGGTGTGGGACGGTGGCAAATATGAGGGCGAAATGGAGGACGGCGAGCCAAATGGCAACGGAACATTCGAAAGAAATGACACAACGTGGACTGGCACGTGGACAAATGGCATAGACTTTGAAGGCACGGTCACCGGCAAGGGCTTCGAATATGACGGCAAGGCGCGCAATCTCAAGTTTGACGGCTATGGCGTGTGCAGGTATGCCGACGGACAGGCTTATTGGGGCTATTGGAAGGACGGCAAGAAAGACGGTCTCGGCAGACTTGTGGACAAGCAACTCGGCATGTCTTTCGGCATATTCAGGGCTGACGAGTATGTAAAGCCCGAAGCGCAGGCGTTCACTGCGGGCAAGGCGGTGTATGGCATTGACGTTTCGCATCATCAGGAAGACTCCAGATGGGGAAATACCATCAAATGGCAAGACCTGTATCTGAGCGCGGACAACACGGGAGCCATACAGTCCGTGCAGGACACGCAGACAGGATGCCGCCAGCCAGTGCTTTTTGTCTATGCCAAGTGTACCGAGGGAGCCGAATGGCACGACGGGCGATATGTATTCAGCAGAGACAATGCGCACAGGTGCGGCATACTGTTCGGATCATACCATTTCTACACCATGACGGCCACTCCTGAGGAGCAGGCGCGCAATTTCATGGAATATGCCATGCTCGCTTCTGGTGACATGCCGCCCGTTCTCGACCTCGAGAAGAACGAGTCAAGGCGCAAGATCAGCAACAGTGAGTTTGCACCCGTCGTAGAGTCTGCAAAGAAATGGCTCAGGATAGTGGAGGACAGCTGCCATGTGAGGCCCGTCATATACACCAACATGAATATATACCGCGACTTTCTCTCACGCGACAGCTTCTTCTCGTCGTATGACCTGTGGATAGCGGCTCTCGGAGACACGCATCCAGACGTGCCGCGCTGCGTGTTCTGGCAGAAGTCGCACACATGGAAGATGAACGGCATAGCCGGCGGCGTTGACGTAGACGTGTATTTGGGCAAGGACTATGGCTCGCTGGTGGAATATGTCAGGCAGAACGGCGTGAAATAGCGTGCGCCGCGACGGCGGCGTGTGCGTCTTGGCATTGTGCTTGGTGCAGTTTTTAGTGACCTGCCGCATGTCATAAAAAGAATAATAATAAAAAAAAAGGCGGCAACATGCCGTGTTAAATAAAAAAATGTTATCTTTGCAAAAGATAGTGCAAGGCTGGCGCAATAGAGCTTGCTTCAATTGCCGAACCGCAGCCTGTCTTATACAAGGATAGATAGCATGTCAGCCATGAAAGCAGACTGTTTCTGTGTTTCATGATATAAAACATGCATCGTCTTAACAATAAGTATCATGCTAATCCTCATGTTTATGAGAAATATGGTGGCCTCAAGATTGTTGGACTATCCATCAGGGTATGGTAACTGCCGACTGTACATAAAATAGAATGAAAAATATGACGCTGGATAGCTCAGAATTACATTCTATAGCCGACGGAGACAGTTGTTCTTCGGGTGCTGCATCCATAACTGTGGCTGACGCTGTGTCAGACACGGGAATAGAAGGTGTATCTATAAGCCGCCAGAATGAACAGAGACTACGCACATCTGACAAGTCCGACTCTTGGGGCTATCTGTTCCTGCATAATATGACAGTGGCGATATTCGAAAGGATGGTCAATGACTACAACTCACAACATGTAGAGCAGCCAAGAAGGTATTTTATACACCGTACTTACCGTTATTTTCCGCGTAAAGACGACCATGGAGTGCGACGCAGACTTGTGCCAACAGTCAGTGGGCTGGTGTTTCTGCAGGGTTCTACGCTTACGTTGCGCCGCTTTTTGAAAGAGCGTTTCCCGTCGTTTCATCTCGTCAATGATTGTTCCACGCGACAGCCTGCGGCCATAGAGGATGCCGTAATGCAACCTTTCATGAGGATCATGTCGGCATCGCCGGAGAGAATAACCTTTCTCACCGACCCTTTCAATAAGTTTGCAAGAGACCATACACTCCTGCGTGTCATGTCTGGACCATTCAAGGGACAAACTGGCTACATCGTGCGCATAGACCGCGACCGCCAGCTGGTGATGAACCTCGGAGGCTACGCCGTAGCGTTGAGGGGTGTGTATGACGAGGATTTTGAGGAGGTGAAATGAATGATCTTTTGGTGAGACAACACGTGACTTTAGGCAGTAAAAAGTGTTACATGGACATACATTTACATTGAATTGAGGCAGATAATATAATCTTTGTGTCATGAAAACGTGTTTTTCAGGCAGATAACTCGTGTTTTAAGAAAAGAAAATGTCAGTCTGCTTGTATGTATGGTGATAATTTTATATATTCGCAGTTGAAAGTAAATAATAGTGAAGTTATAAAAACATACACTTACAGGCATGAGCATGTTCAATAACAGACTCTCGGTTGTCGCCATAGCCTTTGTGTCGCTCCTCTCGTCATGTGAGAAAGTGGTGACAGATGACATTTTTATGGACGACGAGGGCATGGAGATGGAGGATGGAGTGACCGTCAGGTTTCGCTCGATAACACCCGACAATATCTCCGCGGGACTTCACCCAATGAACACCGTCACGCGCACGGACGAACCACTGCGTCTTGAGGACGTGTGCAAGCGTCTCACCGTGGCCGTCTTTGATGAGAGCGGCACCAAGATACGCACCGTCACCCAAAAGAGCGACGACAAGACATTTGGCAGCGTTGCCATGACGCTGCCTGCCGCCACCTACCGTTTCGTGTTCATCGCGGAGAGCGGAGAGGGCAACCCTACGGTCACGTCTCCCGAATATATCAAGTTCAAGGACAACAAGCTCACCGACACGTTCTACTGCTGTCAGGACATCAACCTTGTTGACAATGCCGAAAGTGACATCGTGCTGCGCCGTGCCACGGCGATGTTTCGGCTCGTGGTCAATGATGCCACGCCAGAGACGGTCAAGGCGATGAAATTCTACTACACTGGAGGCAGCAGCACCCTTGATGCTGTCACGGGATATGGATGTGTCAATTCCAGACAGACGGAATACCGCACTGTGGACGCATCTGCCCACACCGCAGGCAGTGTCTATGAGGTCTACACCTTTCCACACGATGACGGCAGACCGCTCAGCATGACCATATCGGCCACAGACGCGCCGACATCATCCGCCACCGTGCTTTACATGAGGGAGATGGTGGACGTGCCAGTGGAACGTAATGTCATCACGTCCTATTCTGGCAACTTCTTCTCCTATGGTGAGGACAATGCGCAGGGACTCGGCGTGAAGGTCTACGACCAATGGACGGTGAGGGAGTATGAGTATTGAAGTGAAAGTGCGTGATAAAATTCAAGCATAAGACTGTTGCATCACACAATGGTTATCTTGCTTTATCCATTAACTGCATATACATATATATAAGGTGACATCAGTCGTTATAAAGTGACAACGGCTGTTTTATAATGAGTCTTCTGTTTTTATGATATGTGCATATCCGCATCAAATAGAGTCAACAACGTCAAATCACGATTGGAGTCATGAAACTGTACATAGCAAACCCGATATACGACACGGTATTCAAATA
>CAMGFM010000117.1 GCA_946055365.1 uncultured Prevotella sp.
TAAGTTCAATAAACTGGTTTGTCATAGTCTTTCCTTTCTTGTCTTTTTATTGTATTTTGCTTTGATGTGTGAGTCCTTTGTGATGCGTGCCCGACGCTGATGCGCGTGCCGCAACGCCCCTTGGGTGACGCAGGGTGCCGTTTGGGGCGACCGTAAAGTGCCACTTGGGAAATGTAAAGTGCCACTTTGTAGGCGTAGAGTGGCACTTGAGCGGCGTAAAGTGCCACTTTAGCGACGCCAAAGAGTCGCCTTATGGTCACGGTTGTCCTATGCTTATGGCGAGACTGTGCCTGTCCACGGTAATATAGTCCTTGCCTATGTATCGGTCTATGAGTCCTTGGCTTGCCATAAGGGCAGGCGTGCCGCTGGTTATGCCGTTGTTGTCGAGCAGCCAGATGCAGTCTGCCATTCTCAGTGCGGTCTCGAGGTCGTGCGTAGACATCAGAATGGTCTTGCCTGCGTCATGTGCGAGCTGTCGCATGGTCATCATGAGGTCTATCTTGCCAGTAAAGTCAAGAAAAGCCGTGGGTTCGTCGAGCAGTATGCAGGGCGTGCGTTGCGCCAGAGCCTTTGCTATCATCGTCTTTTGCAGCTCGCCGTCGCTGAGAGACGACAGTGTGCGCCCTGCCATGTGGCTGATGCCCATGGAGAGCATCGCTTGCCGTGTGATGAGGCGGTCTTCGTGCGTCAGCCGCCCCCAGAAGCCCGTATAGGGCGCGCGCCCGAGAGCCACGGTCTCCTCCACCGTTATGTGTTGTGCCGTGGGGCGTGTGGTAAGCACCACGCTCATCTCCCGAGCCATCTCCGTGGCGGTCATCGTTGCCGTTGTCCTGCCTCCTGCCGTCACTTGTCCGCCTGCCGAGGGCTGCAGGCGTGCCACCGTGCGCAGCAATGTCGATTTGCCGGTGCCGTTGCGCCCTATGATACACGTGAGTTCGCCGTGCCGCGCCATGGCTTCAAGCCCCTCGCCCACGATGCGCCATGTGCCGTGGCCCATGCGATAGCCTGTGCGCAGCCCGTGGAGTTGTATGTCGTGTGCCTCTGTCATTATATTATATATGTGTGAGCAATGTTTCGGTGTGCGTTACGTGCCGTGCCTGTCTCCCCGTGCAGGTGCCGCGAGGCGTGTCGGGCTGTGCTAACCGCAGGCAAAGTTAGTGCAAAGTGCGGACAAAACAAAGCGTGCCGCCCCCTAATAATGCCTTTGTGTCGTGATTTTCTGCCTCGAGACAATGCTCAGAGGCCATAAATGAGCGTGAACGCAACAAATAGTATGGATTTTTTTTGTTCGTAAGAAAAAAAATATTACTTTTGCAGCCACATTTAAGGTTTTGCCGTCTTCTTATGTGTTGTTTTAGAAAGAGAAAAAGATGGTGATGCTCCCATAGTTCAATGGATAGAATGCAGGTTTCCTAAACCTTTGATCCGGGTTCGATTCCCGGTGGGAGTACTATCAAAATCTAATAGTCATTCATAATAACTACTTTTTGCACCCTTTTACATTACTATTATGAGAAAATACGTTTCACTTCTTCTGCTCTTTCTCGTGGCAACAGTGTGCCATGCACAGATGGCAGACCCCGTGAAGTTCACCTCTCAGCTCAAGACGGCTGCCGATAAAGCGGAGGGTGAGATTGTTTTCACCGCCACCATCGACAAGGGATGGCATGTCTATTCCACTAACCTTGGCAGTGACGGGCCCGTGGAGGCTTCGTTTCATGTAGACAAGAAAGACGGTGTGGAGCTGGTGGGCAAGCTGACGCCGCGCGGCAAGGAGATATCGGAGATGGACCCGATGTTCGGCATGAAGCTGCGCTACTTTGAGAACAAGGTACAGTTCGTGCAGAAGGTCAAGTTCACCAAACCCACCTATTCCATAGACTGCTATCTCGAGTTTGGAGCGTGCAACGAGGAGATGTGTCTGCCGCCCACACAGGTAGAGCTGCACAAGAAAGGCAAGTCTCCTGCCACAGTGACCGATGCCGAGGCAGGCGCGCTCATGGCCAAGGAGCAGGCTCAGGAGCAGCCGGCGCAGGAAGCTAAGGCCGACAGTGCCAAGGTGGATGAGGCAAAGGCCGACACCGCAAGCACGCCTGCCGTCCCGACGCTCGCCGGTGGCGACATGCAGCAGCTGTGGACACCCGTTATCGACGAGCTTAAGGTCTATGACACGCCCGTCAGCAACTCACTTTTCTATATATTCCTCGCAGGTCTTGTGGGCGGATTCCTCGCTCTCTTCACCCCGTGTGTGTGGCCCATCATCCCCATGACCGTGAGCTTCTTCCTCAAGCGCAACAAGGATCGCCGCAAGGCCATCCGCGAGGCCGTCATCTACGGCGTGAGCATCGTGGTGATATACGTGGCTCTCGGTCTTGTGGTGTCTATGCTCTTCGGAGCGAGCGCGCTCAACGCCCTGTCCACCAATGCCGTCTTCAACATACTCTTCTGCCTCCTGCTCGTGGTGTTTGCCGCCTCGTTCTTTGGAGCTTTTGAGATCACTCTGCCCTCTTCGTGGAGCAACGCCATCGACGCCAAGTCTGAGGAGACGAGTGGCGTGATCAGCATCTTCCTCATGGCGTTCACCCTTGCCCTCGTGAGCTTCTCCTGCACGGGCCCCATCATCGGCTTCCTGCTTGTCGCTGTGTCGTCAGAGGGCAGTATCGTGGCTCCCATGGTGGGCATGTTTGGCTTTGCCGTGGCATTGGCGGTGCCATTCGCGCTCTTTGCCATGTTCCCCACGCTCCTCAAGTCTGCCCCAAAGTCAGGCGGATGGATGAATGTGCTAAAGGTAGTGCTGGGATTCATAGAGCTGGCGTTTGCCTTGAAGTTCCTTTCTGTCGCCGACCTCGCCTATGGCTGGCACATACTTGACCGTGAGACTTTCCTTGCGCTGTGGATTGCCATCTTCGGGCTTATGGGGCTTTACCTGCTTGGCATTTACAACTTCCCGCATGACGACGAGAACCGCCGAACCAACGTTCCGCAGTTCTTCCTCGCGCTCATTTCGCTGGCCTTTGCCATCTATATGGTGCCGGGACTGTGGGGCGCGCCGCTTAAAGCCATCAGTGCGTTCTCGCCGCCAGCCAATACGCAGGACTTCAACCTCTACACCAACGAGGTGCATCCGCGCTTTACCGACTATGAGGCGGGCATGGCTGCCGCAAGGCTCGAAGGCAAGCCCGTGGTGCTTGACTTTACAGGCTTCGGATGCGTCAACTGCCGCAAGATGGAGGCTGCCGTGTGGCCCGATGCCAAGGTTGCCGACCTGCTCAACAAGGACTATGTGCTTGTATCCCTCTATGTGGACGACAAGACACCGCTGCCCGAGCAGATGACTGTGACCGAGAGCGACGGCAAACAGCGCACTCTGCGCACCGTGGGCGACAAATGGAGCTACCTGCAGCGATATAAGTTTGGCAGCAACACGCAGCCCATGTATATCCTTGTGGACAATGACGGCAAGCCGCTTGCAGGCAGCCGTTCCTACGATGAGGATATAAGCGCGTATGTGGACTTCCTCAACAAGGGTCTTGAGAACTACAAGGCCGGAAACAACAGATAATCTTTCATGACACTCACACATAGGTGACGGTAAGGGTGCTGGACGGAGGCTGCTCATGGCTTCCGCCAGTGCCCTTACTGTCTTTTTTACTAAAACAAAAAATTTATCAGACCATGCTGGAACAACAGAAAAGACAAACTATTATCGACCTCATCAACCGTGAGGTGGTGCCTGCGGTGGGCTGCACCGAGCCAATGGCCGTGGCACTGTGCGTGGCATATGCAAGGGAGAGGCTGGGCATGATGCCCGAAAGCATAAAAATCTTGCTCAGTGCCAACATTCTCAAGAACGCGATGGGCGTGGGCATACCCGGCACGGGCATGATAGGGCTGCCCATAGCCGTGGCACTCGGCGCGATAGTGGGCCGCTCTGAATATCAGCTTGAGGTTATCAGAGACCTGACGCCCGAGACGCTCGCCCAGGGCAAGGAGTATGTAAAGGAAGGACGCATAGACATCAGTCTCAAGGAGGGCATTAAGGAGAAACTATACATAGAGGTGCATTGCGAGGGCGGCGGACACGAGTCTACGGCGGTCATCTCGGGAGGACACACGCACCTTGTCTACCTCGCATGTGACGGCGTGGCAGACGTAGACTGCCGTCAGGCGGGCGGCGGAGAGGCAGAGAGTGATGACATAAAGCTCGACATGCGCCTCGTATATGACTTTGCCACCACCACGCCCACAGAAGAGATAGCCTTTATACTAAAGACAAAGGACTATAACTTCCATATAGCCGAGGAAGCCAAGAAAGGCAACTACGGACACTGCCTCGGCAAGACCATAGACCGCCCGTTGAGCCACGGCATATTCGGCAATTCCATCTTCTCGCACATCATCTCCAAGACCGCCTCTGCCTGCGACGCGCGCATGGGAGGGGCGATGATACCCGTGATGAGCAACTCTGGCTCGGGCAATCAGGGCATCTGCGCCACCAATCCCGTGGCTGTCTATGCCGAGGAAAACGAGAATACGGAGGAAGAACTCATACGTGCCCTTGTGCTGAGCCACCTTACGGTCATCTATATCAAGCAAAACCTCGGCAGGCTCTCCGCACTCTGCGGCTGTGTAGTGGCGAGCATAGGCTCAAGCTGCGGCATCACCTATCTCATGGGCGGCGACTACAACCGCATCTGCTGGTCGGTGAAGAACATGATAGCCAACATCACGGGCATGATATGCGACGGTGCCAAGCCCAGCTGCGCACTCAAAATATCGTCGGGTGTCAGCACGGCACTCATGTCTGCCATCCTCTCCATGGAGGGACGCTGCGTGAGCAGTGCCGAGGGCATCATCGACGACGACGTAGACCGCTCCATACGCAACCTCACCAGCATAGGTGCGCGCGCCATGTGCAATACCGACGACATGGTGCTTGACATCATGACCCACAAAGGCTGCTGACACGTGCCGCTACACGCCCTTTGGCGGCAGTCGGCATGTGTCGACACACCGTGCGGTGCACGTCTTCGTCCGCGTAAGCCAATGACGCACAATAAACCCCAAACGGTCATTAGGACGTTATGCGCTAACAAACTTTCTTTTTGGCATCTGTCTTCCCGTTTTTCGGTTACAATGGAACCCC
>CAMGFM010000118.1 GCA_946055365.1 uncultured Prevotella sp.
GCCATGATCGGTGATGGCCATGCCCCTCATGCCGTCGGCCACAGCCTTGTCCACGAGACGCTGTACGCTTGACTGTCCGTCAAGGATGGAGTAATAGGTATGTACGTGCAGATGTATGAAGTCTTCCATTAGCAGATTTTCCACAAAGGTAGTCATTATAAATGAAAAAGGCCGCATACATCGCCCTTATTATTCCCTTTTAACAAAGAAAATTGTTTTTGTTTGCCTTATTCAGGAAAAAACACTATCTTTGCAAAAAATAGTCTGCACCTTGGCAATCAGGGCAAACTCCATTGCTCAAGCCTTAGGCTGTCTTACGCAAGGATGGTGTGCGGCCCGGCAATCAGGGCAGGCTCTGCTCATCGCTCGTCTTGTGCTGTCCTTACAATAATTTAAGAGAGAGCGAAAGCCCTGCCGCCATCTCCCGACAGCCACACGGCACGGACGGCGGTGGCTGTTGTCGCATGACAGAGCGCGGCTTGTGGGGCAGACGCTAAAAACCGAAAAAACAGATAAACACTTATGGGAACCAAGATAGACAAAATAAAGAAACTGAAGAAAATACGCCTTCACCGCGAGGGCACAGACACACTGCTCTATGGCTTCGTGGCGATAGCGGCAGTGTCGTTGCTGCTGTGGAGGCTCGACACCAAAGCCCCGTTCTGGTGCTTTGTGGGCGTGATGGGTGCTGTCTATCTCGTCGTGGTCAACTTTTTCAGATGTCCCATCAGATATTTCCCCCAGGAAGACACCGACAAGCTCGTTGTCGCGCCTGCCGACGGGCGTGTGGTGGTGATAGAGGAAGTTGACGAGGATGTCTATTTCCACGAGAAGCGCATCATGGTGAGCATATTCATGAGTCTCTTCAACGTGCATGCCAACTGGTTTCCCGTGGACGGCAAGGTGAAGACCGTCGAACACTTCAACGGCAACTATCACAAGGCATGGCTGCCCAAGGCAAGTGAGGAAAACGAGCATGCCGATGTCATCATAACCACGCCCGACGGCGTGGACATACTATGCCGACAGATAGCCGGGGCTGTGGCAAGGCGCATTGTCACCTACGCCAAGCCCGGTGAGGACTGCTATATAGACGAGCATCTCGGGTTTATAAAGTTCGGTTCGCGCGTAGATGTCTATCTGCCCGTCGGCACGGAGATATGTGTCAAGAGAGGACAAAGCACCACTGGCGACCAGACCGTGATAGCAAGACTCAAATAAGGCAGGCAAGGAGACTGCCTGATCCTTTCTCCGCTCGGCGACGACAGCCAAAAAGGATGACGGCAAATAAATAAAGAGGGAAGTATATCACGGACAAAAGATGATAGACTGTCCCTTTTTTTTATAGGCAAGAGCCCGAAGTCATGTCTCATGACCCGCTCCAAAAGCACATCGCCCCGTTTACAGGAGCCTCTCGCCACGCTTGCACAGCCCTCGGTGCCGCCCGCGGAAGTCGCCATTGCCGCTCTGAGAGCCTGTCGTCACGTTACAATAACCATTCACCCCGCTAAAATCCAACAAACAGATGTCAAATATAATAACAAGACACATACCCAACACCCTCACATGCGCCAACCTCGTGTCAGGATGCATCGCCGTCTATTACGCTCTGTGCGGCGACGCTCCCACGGCGTTGCTATGGATAGCGGCAGGAGCCGCATTTGACTTTTTTGACGGCATGTCGGCGCGCCTGCTGGGCGTGTCCTCGCCCATAGGCAAGGAACTCGACTCACTCGCCGACGACGTGACCTTTGGCGTCGCGCCCTCGGCCATAGTCTTTGTGCAGCTCAGCGTCATGCGTTTTGAGGGTTTGCCCGACAATGTGGCGCAATACCTGCCCCATGTGGCGTGGGTCATGGCGGCCTTCTCCGCCCTGCGCCTTGCCAAGTTCAACCTCGACACGCGCCAGACCACCTCTTTCATAGGCATGCCCACCCCTGCCAACGCCCTTTTCTGGGCTTCCCTGCTCGTGAGTAACGGCGGACGGATAGAGTCGATGCCTTACATGGCCTACTGCCTTGCGGCACTCATCGGCGTGTCGTGCTGGCTGATGGTGTCCGAAGTCCCCATGTTCGCCCTCAAGTTCAAGACTTGGGGATGGCAAGGCAACGAGACACGCTATGGCTTCATCACCGCGGCGGCCGCCGTGACCGCATGGCTCGGCCCGACGGCGGCACTATGGATGGTCGTAGTGCTATATCTGCTCGTCTCGCTGTGGCACAACCGCAGGCGTTGACACCGTGTGTGCCACGCGCCACGCGTCATGTGTCACACGTGGCGTGCCACGGCCGTGTGCCATGGTCACGCTATATATATAATAATGTATAAACGTATAACAAGAAAACGGCAGCACAGATATGATGATAATAGCTCTTTTGTTGAAATACATCATGCTCATAATATTCTTCATGGCGATGCTGTTGCTGGGTGTGGCACTATATTTTTATATAAAGGTGCGAAAGGTGGCCCATGCTTTCAGGCAGGGCGCGGGTCGTTCCGCCTTTTCGGGCCACGCACGCACGGCAGAAACCGCAGACCCGTCAGGCAGCTTTGCCACGCATGATGCCGAGGAGGTAAAGGACGCGCACGCCGATGCCCCGCATGACGTTTGCACTGGAGAACTTATAGACCTCAGATCGCCCGAGGTGGCGGCACGCAAGATATTTGCCCGTGATGAGGGCGAGTATGCCGACTTTGAGGAGTGACATCTTCCCCTGCCGCCATCCGAAGAAATGCCATTAACCCCCAAAAAACCTAAACCTTGCTATATATGGAAACCCCAAACAGTCTCAAGCTCGAAAGCGAGAGAAAAAGCGGACAGATGAAAAAGGACATACTGAGATATTTCATAGACAACGGCAACGCCACCATTCAGGAACTGTCAAGGGAGACAGGCCTCAGCGTTCCCACCATTACAAAAGCCCTGGGCGAGCTTATTGATCTGGAATACGTCAACGAACATGGCAAGCAAGACAGGGGCGAGGGCAGGAGGCCCATACTCTACGGCCTGAACCCACTGTCGGGCTATTTCGTGGGCGTGGAGCTGCACGCCGACCATGTAGACATGGGCATGATGGACTTTCGCGGCGACATAGTGGCGGCAGACGACAACGTCGCCTACGACATGTCGAGCACCATCGACTCCGTAGACACCCTCTGCCGTCTCGTTGAGGAGTTCATGGCGCGGACGGGCGTGCAGAGAGACAAGGTCTTGGGCGTGTCGCTTTGCATCTCGGGGCGCGTCAACAGCAGCAGCGGCTACAGCCACACCTTTCTCAACGTCACCGAGCAGCCCCTCACCAAGCTCCTCTCCGCGCGTCTGGGCCTGCCCGTGGGCATCGAGAACGACACGCGGGCCTTTGCCTACGGCGAGTATATAAAGGGTTGCGTGAAGGGAGAGAAAAACATACTCTTTATCAACCTCAGCAAGGGCATAGGATTGGGCATGGTGATAGACGGACATCTCTACCGCGGCAAGTCGGGCTTTGCAGGAGAGATAGGCCACATGCATGTCTATGACAACGAACTGCTGTGCCATTGCGGCAAAAAAGGCTGTCTTGAGACCGAAGTGTCGGGCGACGCGCTCGTGCGCAAGATAAGAGAGCGCATAGAGGGCGGAGAGTCGTCGATGCTAAGCCGATGGTATGGCGACAACTTCACGCTCGGCAATGTCATAGACGCTGTCAACGACGAGGACACCCTCTGTATAGACGCTCTGGAGGAGATGGGCGAGCGGCTCGGAGTGTGGCTTGCCAACCTCATCAACCTCTTCAATCCCGAGATGGTCATCATCGGTGGAAGCCTCGCCAACACTGGCGACTTTCTGTTGCAGCCCGTGCGTTCCTCCATAAGGAAGCACTCGCTCAGTCTCGCCAACAGAGACACCACGCTGTGCCTCTCCAGGCTCAAGGAGCGCGGCGGCGTGCTTGGCGCATGCCTGCTGGCAAGAAAGAGTCTGCTGGGATAGCATGAAAAAAGAACGGTCATATAAAGAAGGCGGCACTTTGGAAAAATTCCAGAGTGCCGCCTTGCGTTTTATGAAGTGCCGCTTTTCACACAGTAAAGAGCCGCTTTCGGGTTGCAAAAGTGCCGCTTTTCACACAGTAAAAAGCCGCATTTCACACAGTAAGGCTCCGCCTTTGCGTCCGCGGTTATGCGTCCTGCCCCGTCAGAGTTTCTTGGGTCTCATGGGCGTGGGCTTCTTGGCCTTTATAATCTGTCTATTGGTGACAGAGCCTTCCATATACTCCTTTGGCGAGATGCCCCTGAAGTTCTTGAAGCATCTGTTGAAGTAGGGCACGTCGTTAAATCCCACCATGTTGCACACCTCTGTGACGGTGAAACGGTCTTGTCGCAGCAGGAAACACGCGCGGTCCACCCTCAGTTTGTTGAGGTAAGTGATGTAGGTCTGCCCCGTTGCCTTCTTGAAGAACGTGCAGAACGAAGACCTGTTCATGCCCACATGCTCCGCTATCATGTCTATGGTGATAGAGCGTGAATAGTGGCTTGTGGTATATTCCTTTATTTTGTTGACCCTTTGTGTGGTGCGGTCTCTGCTAACGGGGTTGCCGATGACGTGCGGGCGGCTCTTGTCGCTGGTCATGAGCAGGAAGAGGCGGAAGATATAGGGCATTCTCTCTATGTTGTCCTCATATTGCATCTTTGTGAGCAAGTCGCCGATTTTTCTGGTTGTCTCGTCGTCAAACGACAATACGGACGTGGTGCTTTTGAGTGCCTCCAGACGCTCCGTCAGTTCGGGGAATGTACTCATGAATCTGTCCACAAACTCGGTTCTGAAGGTGAGTGTCACATAGCACACCATGCCGTCCTGGTCGAGGTGATAGGGGTCGAAGCTCCATTGGTGTGGTATGTTTGGCGGTATAAACGCCAGTTCGCCCTCAGAGAAGCCCGTCTGCGAGTCTCCGAGTATGCGCATGCCCTTGCCTGTCACGATATATATCAGTTCCCAAGTGTCCTGCTTGTGGAGCGGAAGTTGCTGAGAGGGTTCTATCCTCATGCAGTCATAGCTGTACAATTCCATATTCTGATGTTTATAAGTTTCTTTTTCTGGTTAATGTTCCTTGCTTTATATCGGTTTTCTGATGGCGAAATTAAAATGTAATATATTTGTATAGCATTT
>CAMGFM010000119.1 GCA_946055365.1 uncultured Prevotella sp.
TAAACATATTCAGTAAAAGTGCAAAAAAAGTGTGAAGTAAAATCAGGCATAGTCATAAAGTGGCTCTTTTGTTATGTCAAGTGGCACTTTAGCAATCCTAAAGTGCCACTTGAGAGCCATGAAGTGCCACTTTACAACCAAAAAGTGCCACTTTACAGCCAAGAAATGGCTCTTTGGCAAGCCAAAAGTGGCTATTGCCAGCCAGACAGCGGCACCTTACTAAACAGAAAAAGAGGGTGAGCCAATCAATGACTAATCCTCTTTCCTTTTTTATTCTCTATAAATAATTGTAAGTTTTGTCTTTTTTAGGACAGTCTGCCAAGAGACTGTCACGTTGTTTTGTTTACTTGGTGTCAATCTTGTGTCCAAGACTCACTGCCTGTGCTACTGTAATGGCAAGAATTGCCAGAATCATCATTGTTACCATAATCATTTTTCCTTTCTTCTCTTAATTTGTTATCCTAAATATCCTGAATCATTAGCGTCAGGCCGCACTATGACGATACATCCATGCCCATCTGACACCTCAGATATAGCCTGCGCTGTCTTTCTTTTTGACGATGCAAAGATATAAACGGGAAATTGTGTACGCAAACAATTAACTAAAAACTTATGCTCTTTCAACTTATTTGTTGACAAACATCAAAATTTGTCACCTCCTTCTGCGCCTTTTCACCCACATGCATGCCCGTCTGTGAGCAGCTTATTGCGGCGTATTTGAGTCTTTTAGGAAAATTTGCACTTAAATGCCTATATTTTCATTTTGTATTTTGTATCTTTGCACAAAGACATGACACACCCCGCACCTCACGCGCAGGCGCGCCAACAATGACACACTGCACCCCGAGCCTCACGCATGTCTGCATCATGCCAGTAAAAACGATACGGTGAGAACCACACCCGCAAGATCAGACCATGCCAACGTCTCTCAAGCGAGGAGACAATACCAAGGACACAACAACAGAATCAAACAGTGGAACTCAAAAAAAATATAAACAACATCCTGAACATCTGCATGTCAGTCACCTTTGGCGGACTTATACTCTACTGGATGTACCGCGGCTTTGACTTCGGCCGCCTGCGGCAGGTGCTGCTGCACGAGATGAACTGGACATGGATGCTGCTGTCATTCCCATTCGGCATCTCGGCACAGCTGTTCAGAGGCTGGCGATGGCGGCTGTCGCTGGAGCCCATGGGCGAAAGCCCTCGCCTCACGACAAGTGTCAACGCCGTGTTTCTGTCTTACGCCTCAAGCCTCGTGGTGCCGCGCATAGGCGAGTTTCTGAGATGCGGAGTGCTGAAACGATATGACAGCGTGACATTCTCAAAGGCACTCGGCACGGTGGTGGTGGAGCGCGCCATAGACTCATTGCTCATAATGACGGTCACAGCACTCACGCTGATCATGCAGATAAGGGTCTTTGACACATTCTTTGAGCAGACAGGCACCAACCTGCACTCCACTCTCTCGCGCTTCACGCCTGCCGGCTATGCCGTGACGGCACTGTGCGCAGCGGCAGCCTGCATCATGGCATGGATAGTGATGAGACGCTTCGCCATATATAATAAGGTGCTGACCACATTCAAGGGCATCTGGCAAGGCATAATGTCTGTGCGCCAACTGCGAAACGTGCCTCTCTACGTGGCGTTGACGCTCGGTATATGGATGAGCTACTTCCTCCACTACTACCTGACGTTCTTCTGCTTTGAGTCAACATGCGGTCTCGGCATCGACTGTGCGCTCGTGACATTCATCGTGGGCAGCATAGCGGTCATCGTGCCGACTCCCAACGGGGCTGGACCATGGCACTTCGCCGTGAAAACAATGCTCATACTATACGGAGTGGCAGACAACGACGCGCTCAACTTCGTGCTTATCGTACACTCAATACAGACTCTGCTCGTCGTGGGGCTGGGTCTCTACTCGTGCATGGCTCTGGCCATGACATCCAAACGCACATGACAAGACAAGGGTGAAGACCGCACGTAAGAGTCAACGCCCACTCTCAAGACAGAATACTAACCAAACAATAACAGAAAAGAATATGAGCGAAATCAGAAATCTCAACCCCGAGTGCGTATGGCGCAACTTTGACGCACTCACACAAGTGCCGCGCCCATCAGGACACCTGCAAAAGGTGCAGCAATTTTTGCTTGACTTCGCAGCCAAGGCGGGCGTGGAGGCTTTCCAAGACCCTGCCGGAAACATCATAATGCGCAAGCCGGCATCTCCTGGCATGGAAAACAGAAAGGGCGTGATACTTCAGGCACACATGGACATGGTGCCGCAGAAGAGCAAGGACAGCACACACAACTTTGAGACTGACCCTATACAGACATACATCGACGGCGAATGGGTGAAAGCCAAAGGCACCACGCTCGGCGCAGACAACGGCATAGGCGTGGCGGCCATCATGGCTGTCATGGAAGACCACTCTCTCAAGCACGGACCCGTTGAAGGACTTATCACAGCCGACGAGGAGACAGGCATGTTTGGCGCAAACGACCTGCCCGAAAACATGCTTCAGGGCGACATACTGCTCAATCTTGACTCGGAGACGTGGGGCAAGTTTGTCATAGGCTCTGCCGGAGGCATAGACATCGACTGTTCTCTCGACTACAACGACACCGACACCGACCCAGAGGACGCTGCCGTGAAGGTGACACTCAAAGGTCTCAAAGGCGGACACTCGGGTCTTGAAATTCACATCGGCAGAGGCAATGCCAATAAGCTCATGGCACGCTTCGTGCATGAGGCCGTGTCGGAGTATGAGGCACGCCTGGCAACATGGCACGGCGGCAACATGCGCAACGCGATACCTTTTGAGTGTGAGGTGGTGCTGACCCTGCCAAAGGAAAACGTGCAGCCGCTCAAGGAATCTGTGGCACAGTGGCAAGAACTCTTCAACCGCGAATACCGCACTATCGAAGAGAACATCACATTTACGGCCACTGACGTGGAGACACCCAAGAAAGAGCTGCCCGAGGAGATACAGGACAGCCTGCTCAACGCCATCTATGGATGCCACAACGGCGTTTTGCGCATGATACCTGTATTCCCGACAGTGGTGGAGACTTCCAGCAACCTCGCAATAGTGGACATTGCCGACGGACATGCGTCGGTGAAAGTGCTGGCACGCTCTGCCAACGAGTCAATGAAAGACTATGTGGCCACCACGGTGGAGAGAGTGTTTGCCATGGCCGGCATGAAAGTGGAGCTTAGCGGCAGCTACGGCGGCTGGGACCCCAACACCGACAGCGAAACTCTGCATCTGCTTGAGCGCAACTACAAGGAGCTGTTTGGCGAGGATGCCATTGAGCAGGTAGACCACGCAGGTCTCGAATGCTCAGTGATACTCGGCAAGTATCCGCACCTCGACGTGGTGTCGCTGGGGCCCACCATGCGCTCGCCGCACACCACTAACGAGCGTTGCTACATACCCACAGTGGCACCGTTCTGGCAGTTGCTCACAAAGACACTGGCAGACATGCCTGTCAAATAAGGATGCACAAGTATCTTACATAATTCATAAATTTAAATTTAGAGTTTCGGAGCCTCTCGTGCGTGACGCATGGGAGGCTCTTTTGCGTTGTTGACGAGAGACAATGCGCAACCCCAAAACGGTCATTAGGACCTTATGCGCAAACAAACTGGTGTCTTAGGCATGACAAAGCGGCTCTTTAGCCTCTCTAAAGTGCCGTTTTAGGATAGCTAAAGTGCCGCTTTATAGAGGCCAAAGTAGCTCTTTGCGATAGCCAAAGAAAACGCCTGCCAACGCCAAAGAGCCGCCTTAGCCTGTCACAAAGGCTCAGTCAGCAAACCGCCTTAGTATGTCGTCATACATGTCTATGCGTCTGTCGCGCAGGAAAGGCCACCAGCGTCTCACGCTCTCGCTGCGCGCAAGGTCTATCTCCACCACCGCGCTGTCCTCACAATCTGCCGACGAGCGGTAAAGCACCTCTCCCTGCGGACCCACCACCATTGACGAGCCCCAGAAAGTGATGCCCTCTGTCTGTCCGCTGGGGTCTGGCTCAAAGCCAACCCTGTTTACCGACACCACGGGAAGCCCGTTTGCCACGGCGTGACCGCGCTGCACTGTGGTCCATGCCTCACGTTGACGCTGCTGTTCGTCGGGGGTGTCTGAGGCGGCATAGCCTATGGCAGTGGGATAAATGAGCAGTTCGGCACCATGCAATGCCATGATACGAGCCGCTTCGGGATACCACTGATCCCAGCACACAAGCACTCCTATGCGTCCGAGGCTTGTGTCTATGGGACGGAAGCCGAGGTCGCCAGGGGTGAAGTAAAACTTCTCATAATAGGCAGGGTCGTCGGGTATGTGCATCTTGCGGTAACGCCCTGCTATGCTGCCGTCCTTGTCGATGACCACGGCGGTGTTGTGGTAGAGTCCCGGCGCACGCCGCTCAAAGAGAGAGGTGACTATCACCACCCCACACTCCTTTGCCAGTTTGCCAAACAGCTCTGTGGAAGGACCCGGGATGAGCTCTGCGAGGTCAAAATTGTCTACATCCTCCACCTGACAGAAATAAAGGGAGTTGTGAAGCTCCTGCAACACTATGAGTTGTGCGCCCTCGGCAGCGAGCCGCCTCACTCCGTCGGCAAGACGGCGCACGTTGTCTTTGCTGTCAGCAACGTTGTGTTGCTGAAGATAGGCTACTTTGAGTCTTTTCACTGTATAGAATGTTGTTTTGTTGTATTAAAATCGGGTGTGAGCCGACGCTTTTCATCACGTCCGCGACGGCATTGTCGCCATTAAGAAGCGGTCACCACCCTTTCGGCGGCAGCCCTATTCAGCGGCGCGGCTCGGATATTGCATCGTGAGACAATGTATCGAGCCGTGCTGTCTTATGATTGTGCGAGAGTCTATGCCTATTATGTCATATCCCCTGAACACGCTTGCCACGGCCTCAAGAGCCTCCGCGTCCTTGGCAGGCTGGCCATAGGTGGGCACTATGACCGCACCGTTGATGATGAGAAAGTTGGCATAGGTGGCAGGCAGACGCTCTTCGCCGTCGTAGATGGGGTCGGGCATGGGCAGCTTTACGAGACTAAATTTCTCGCCATCGGCATTTTCGGCCTGCCTTAACTGGCTCTCCAGAGCCTTGAAGTCGGCATA